>JBIKIA010000443.1:0-4323 GCA_044361885.1 Prosthecobacter sp.
CACTTCGGCCTCTTCGCCAACCTCCGCCCCGGCATCTGCTACCCTGCCCTGACGTCCTCGTCCCCCATCCGCCCCGACCTCGTCGAAGGCGGCTTTGACGTCCTCTGCGTCCGCGAACTCACCGGCGGCATGTATTTCGGCCAGCCGAAAAGCCGCACTGTCCTCCCCGATGGCGACATCGAGGTCATCGACACCATGGTTTATAAAAAGAGCGAGATCGTCCGCATTGCCCGTGTCGCCTTCAAAGCCGCACAACTCCGCCGCAAGCACGTCACCAGCGTGGACAAGGCCAACGTCCTGACAAACTCCGTCCTCTGGCGCGAAACGATGGTCGAGGTCGCCAAGGAATATCCCGACGTGACCCTCGCGCATCTTTACGTCGATAACGCCGCCATGCAGCTCATCAAAGCCCCCCGTAGCTTCGACGTGCTCGTGACTGAAAATCTCTTTGGCGACATCCTCAGCGACGAGATGGCCATGATCTGCGGCTCTCTTGGCATGTTAGCGAGCGCCAGCCTCGGCAAACCGAAGGGCGATGGCCTCTACTTCGGCCTCTTCGAGCCGAGCGGCGGCACTGCGCCAGACATCGCCGGCATGGGCATCGCGAATCCCATCGCTCAAATTCTCTCCGTCGCCCTCCTTCTGCGTTTCAGCCTCGGCCTCGAAACCGAAGCCGTCCAGATCGAGTCCGCCGTCAAAAAGGTCATCGATAGCGGGCTCCGCACGGGCGACATCTTCAGCGGTGCTCCTGACACAAAGAAGGTGAACACCCGCGAGATCGGGGATGCCATCATCGCCGCCCTCTAATCAGCTTCAACCTCTCCTGGCGCACGACTGAGACATCAGTCGTGCGCCTTTTTATTGACCATCAATAACCGCCAGCACCGATCTTCCCACCCGCCGCATCCAGCGTCCCAGCCGCCTCGCGCTTACGGTAGTCGTCCATCATCGCAGCAGTCGCTGTCGCGCCGCATCGGGAGCCGCCGAGATCACGGACCTTGATGAGGCCGTCCAGATCACGCACACCACCCGCAGCTTTGACTTGGACTTTCGGACTGCAACTTGCGCGCATGAGAGCGAGGTCGTGTTCGGTGGCACCTTTGTAATTGTAGCTGCCATCGGACTGCTTCACGAAACCGTAGCCTGTGCTTGTCTTCACCCAGTCGGCTCCGGCCCGTTCGCAGAGCTGGCAGAGTTTGATTTTAAAATCGTCGCTGCTGAGTCCCGCGCCACCTGCGGTGAGGTAGTCGTTTTCAAAGATAACCTTCACCTTCGCCCCATGCTTGTGAGCCTCATCGCAGACTGCTTTCACATCCGCTTCCACATAATCCCAGTCGGCGCTGAGCGCCTTGCCGAGATTCACGACCATGTCGATCTCGTTCGCGCCGTCCTTGCAGGCCAGCTCGGTTTCGTAGCGCTTGGATTCCGTGGCGCTGTTGCCATGAGGGAAGCCGATGACGCAGCCGACGAGCACCCCCGAGCCGCTCAGCCACTCCACCGCCTGCTTCACGGCGTAGGGCTTGATGCAAACGGAGGCCACTTGGTATTGCGCGGCCAGTTTGCATCCGGCTTCGAGGTCCGCGTCCGTCATCGTGGGATGCAGGAGGCTGTGGTCGATCATTTTGGCGAGGTCGGAGTAGCTGTATTTCATGGTGTATGGATTGGCTAAGCCACCTTCTAAATTGGCTAAGCCACTTGTCAAAGCACGATTTCGTCCCAAGGTCGCTACCGTGAGCAAGCCCGCATCGTTTCATCAGCAACTGATCGCTAAGCTGCGGAAACTCCTCCGCAGCCGCCAGTTCGTGCCCGGCACCCAGTTTCTCACCGAGCGCGAGATCGCCGAACGCTTCGAGACCAGCCGCCCCACGGCCAACAAAGCCCTCAGCAGCCTCGTTTCCGAAGGCCTGCTCGAATTCCGCCAGGGTGCGGGAACCTTCGTGCGGGAGAGCGTGCTCGACTACGATCTGCAGCGCCTCGTGAGCTTCACCGACAAAGCGCGCGCCGCTGGCAAAGATCCCGGCACTAAGGTCATCGCCTTCCATAAACTCACTGCCGCCGAGGCACCTCAGGAAGTGCTTCAAGCCCTCAAATTAACGGCCAACGAACCGCTGCTATACATCGAACGCGTCCGCCTCGCCGATGCACAACCTGTCATTTATGAGCGCAGGCATGTCGTGGCACGCCACTGCCCTGGTATGAACAAGACTGATGCCAAAGGCTCCCTCTACGCCTTTTGGACAAAGAAATGTAAACTCACCATCTCCGGTGCAGACGAATCCATCCGTGCCGTGAACGCCACGAAGGCCCAGGCCACCCAACTCGACATCCCTGCGAACACAGCCTGCCTCATCGTCATCGCCACCGGCTTCCTCGAAGGCGGTGTGCCGCTCTGGCATGAGGAGACGCTCTACCGCAGCGATGTTTACGAATTCCGCAACCAACTCGGCGGCGTCAGCGGCCCGAAACCAGCGCTGGGACGCATGAGGTGATCAAAGCTCCGCAAAGAGTTTTTCCACATGCTCCGCGCTCTGCTTGTGAGCCGTGACCGCATCCATCGTATGTGGCGATCCATTTTCGACAGCTTGTTCGAGCACGAGATGAGGTTTGATCCCGTGTTTCCGCAGCCAGCCCACGAGCCGCTCATAATCAATGTCTCCCTTGCCGCTAAAGACTTCCGTCCAAACGCCGCCGCTGGATTGGCGAAGGTGCAGTTCCACGATGCGGCTGCCGTAGTGTTCCAGCGAGTCAAACAGCGCCACCTGTGAGTCGCCACAGCCGCGAAAGACCCAGTGAGCATCGAGACAAAACTTAACGTTCTCCGGGTTCGTCGCCGTGAGCATGTGATGAAACTCCCGCCCGCCATTTCTCAACTCGATGTCGTGATTGTGATAAGCCAGGGCCATGCCGAGCTTCCTCAGTTCCGCGCCAAGTCGATCAAGCGCCCCAGCCTGGGTGATGAGTTGCTCATCGCTCTTGTTCTCTGGCCCGCCCCATTTGATCGGCGAGGGATTCGTCACGATGATTCGACAGCCGAGTTCTCCAGCTTTGCGCGCGATGGCGAGCACACTCTCGATACTCTGCGCCGCCTGCGCGTCATCGTGCAGCGTGCTGTTCACATACAGCGAGCGCATTTCCAGACCATGGACCTTCAAGCGTGCGCCGAGCCCTTCAAACTCCGCCGCTGACCCGACGCTGGGCTCATAACCAAGGATTCCAGTGCTGGCGATGGCAGCGAGTGATGCATCCGTGTGCAGCGGAAAGGCATGGCTGTCACGTTTGGCAAACGTGCCCCACGGATAAGTGTTCGTTGCGATGTGGAGTTTCGCATCCGCGGCGGCAGGAGCCGCGGCGGTAGCAGCAGAAGCAAGGGCAATGAAGTGGCGGCGGTTCATCAGGGTAGGCGAATTTCAGGACTCGAAACGGTCAAAGTGGAGCCGTTTTCTTGATGGGCATGAACAGTGATGAAGTCGAGCGTCTTCACCTCGCCCTCAATGGTGGCTTCACCCGAGTAAGCAGCCGCACCAGTCTTCTTCAAGGGGGCAGATGTCCATGCATCGAACTCCATGGCGATGGAGTAATCGGGATTGCGGTTCACCGACCACCACAGTGAGTTTTCCTGCGGCTCGCTGCCATCGGTGAAGACCACCGTTACCGCGAGATGCTTCCTGGTCTTGTCCCAGTTCATCGTGACTTTCGGCGGAGCCACCATGCGGCGGGTGCCGAAGAAGTGATGTGTGGCGAAGGCGTAGAGGTTTTCATCGACCTCCGGCAAACCATTCACTGCTTTCACAAAGCCGGCCTCCTTCGCACCGCCGTGCTGGCCGCCGGGAACGATGTAAACGGGCAGTTCTGGGAAGCGGCGGCCGAGTTCGACGAGTCCGGGGCTCACATTATCATTCGAGCCTTGGTTGTAAAAAACCTCGGTGCTGCGCTGCTTGAGCACGTCGAGGTAGTTCGTGGTCCGGCAGGCTTCCCACGCGGCATTGCAGGCGGTTTTCATCTCGGCCTCGCTCCAGCCAGCATCGCGGGCCATCTTCACCGTGATGCGTTCGTCGGAGCGTGCTTTTTGGCGAATGAGCAGCTTCTCTTTGCCCACGGGATCAGTCATCGCTGCGATGAAATCGTCGTTCATCTTCGTGATCTCCCTCGACATCATGCCTTCGACATACGGCCCGCCAGGGCTCTCGATCACAGGTGCAACGACCGGCATGATGGCGGTGAAACGATCATCAGCGATCCCCGCCGCCGCCGTGGCGACACCACGCTTCGAGCCACCAGTGGCGAGTACCTTCTTTGGCTGAAATACATCCTTCTCTGCCATCG
>JBIKIA010000444.1:0-4321 GCA_044361885.1 Prosthecobacter sp.
CCTTCATCTCTTTCAGATGCGCATACCACGCAAAGGTCAAGAAGACATTGGAGGCCGTCAGGAGTGCGATGGCTTTGATCAGGGGCCAGTTCGCCGTCATCACTTCAAAGCGCTGTCCTTTTCACCATCAGCCTTCCGATAAAGCTCGGTGGGGATGAGCATCTGCGGGGGCACGTCCTGGCCTTTGAGATGTTGGATGAAGGCACGAACGACTTCGACGCCCATCTTGTCGGGGAACTGGATGGGGTCGGCATAGATCTTGCCATCGCGGATGGCTTGTTTGCCCTCGGGCTGGCCATCGAAGCCGATGATGACGACCTGATCGGCGCGTCCGGCTTTCTCCAAAGCACCGCGTGCGCCGAGGGCGGAGGGATCATTGATGGCAAAGATGCCGACCATGTCCGGGTGGGCTTGCAGCATGTCTTCGGCGGCTTTGTAGCCTTTGTCCTTGGCTCCGCCGCCGTCGAGTTCGCTGACGATCTCGATCTTGGCGGGTGACTTAGCATTGTGTTCGGCGAGGACTTCTTTGAAACCTTTGACGCGGAGGATGCAGGACTCCACCTGCTTGAGATCCAGCACGCCGATCTTGCCCCCCTTCCCTGCCAGCGCTTCGATCATGGCGCGGGCGGCTTGTCTGCCGCCATCGAAGTTATCCGTGGCGACCTGGGTGATGATTTTCACGCCGGGCTCCTGACACGGGACATCGACGGTGAAGACCGGGATGCCTGCGGCATTCGCCTCCTGGATCACGGGGACGATGGCTTTGGAATCCGCGGGACTGAGGATGATGGCGGCGGCCTTTTTGACGATGAAGTCCTTCACCTGATTGCTCTGCCGGGCCACATCGTTGTCGGCGCTGACGATCAGAGTTTCGTAGCCCTGCTTCTGGGCCTCGGCAGTGATGTTGTCGCCGATGACTTTGAAGAAGGGATTCTGCAAAGTCAGCAGCGAGGCGGCGATGATGCCGCGTGCTGGTTTGGCCTCAGGCGTGGACTTGCCACAGCCCGCGAGCGCGAGCGAGGCGACAAGAGAAACAAAGGTGCGGGAGGTCATGGTCAGCACGTGGCGTGGATCACTTCGGCACAGGCAGGTTGTTCAGAGCACCTGTGGCCCCCGCGACGATCATGGCGACGAAGATCAGGAAGTAGATGGCAAACAAGATGATCATCATGACGCCAAGGAACTTCCAAAAAGCGCGCTGCATATCGAGCGCCTTCACGAGGTCATCCGCGCTGCGGCTGTTGACCAGTTTGCCGATGGCGGTGCCATAGCCCCAGATCTTCAGGGTGGGGTAGATGTACAGGAACCCGATCAGCACATAGGCACCTGCCATGCCGACCATGACGGCTTTCGGCATCCCGCCCGCCTCAGGGGAAGCCAGACCCGCCATGGCGATGAGAAGGAATGCGACACCGCCCAGGACCATAACGACCGTGGCAATCCACATCATGACGCCGAAAAACCGAACCCATGGCTTCGTGCGCTGAAGCTGGGTGATGGCTTCCGAGGGAACGGCCTCCGTGGTGGTCTGACTGCTGGAGCCGAAGAGATTGGCGGAGGGCGAGTTGTAGGGGTTGGATTCCATGAGGAGGTGGGGAAGATGATTTAAACTGACAAATGCGAGGCTAGCTTTTTCACTCGGCCCTTGTCAAAACCAAAGGCAGTGCGCTTGCGCGTCACGCAGGCTGCCTGGCCGCCTTGTCAGAACAGACCAGCATTGATGGTCGAGTCTCCGCGCAAAGCGCGTCTCCCAGTCTCCGGCTTCGCCGTCTCCGCGCGCAGCGCGTTTGATTCGCTCGCGCCTCACGCTCGGCTCACCCTTTGGGCTTCGCTGCGCTCAGTCTGACTCGCAGCCCGCCATGCTGCTCGGCTCCCAGTCTCCGCGCAGAGCGCGTCTCCTGCGGAGCAGTCTCCTGCGAAGCAGTCTCCGTGCTCCGGACGTCTTCCCCACTACCTCCTCAGCGTATTGATCAGCTCGTCCAACTTATTGATGACGTTCTGCATCTGCGTCTGATTGTAGGTCCCCTCGGCCAGCTCATTGAGATTCACCACCCCATTGCTGTTACTGCTCGTCGTGGCGATGGCGGCATTCAGCGCCGCCGTCGTCACTTCTCCGGGGGGACCGCTTTGGCCCATCGGGATGCCGAAGCTCAGATGCAGCACGTCTGCCATGACAGACACACTCACCTCCGCCGGATCACCCGCCGGCAGTGTGTTCACCGCATCTACCACGGCGGAGGAGATCGTCGGCACCGCCTCGATCATGTCCGCCAGCCCGTTAAACTGATCCCGCAGCCCCCCCGCGGGGAACAGCGAACCGTTAACCGCGAACAGTCCGAGCGTGGAATACACCCGAGGCCCCGACATGGGCGGCGGCGTGGGCGGTCTGCTGTACAGCGCGCGGGCGGAAAGTGGGACAGGTTTGCAACCTGTCAGTCTGAAATACAACCTCAGCAACGGACGCGGAGACATCGTGGCCCAGAGCGACAGCACCGGCACCCTGACCTGGACCGCCAGCTACGAAGCCTACGGCAAGCGCACGAAGGAAACCGGAACGAACGCCGACAAACAACGCGCCAACACCAAGGACGAAGACCCGACGGGGTTGCTGAACGAAGGGTTCCGGTATCGCGACATTGAGACCGGCGTGTGGCTCAGCCGTGACCCAGCGGGTTTTGTGGATGGGCCTAATTTGTACGCGTACGTCATGCAGAACCCATGGAGCAAATGGGACCCAGACGGGCTGTGGTGGAGGGACGCACTGTCAGCCGGATTGGACTTCATCCCTGTGGTGTCTACGATCAAAACGGCGGTGGAGTTCGTGGCCGGTCAAGACCTGATCACGGGCGAGGCAATCAGCCGTGCCGAGTCTGCTGCTGGTCTTGGTGCCTCCTTCATCCCCGGCGGCAAAGGAGCCATGAAGATCGCCAAGATGGGCGCGAAGATGGGAGGAACTTCCCCCGTCACACACCACCATCGTCTTCGCCGGAGGGCTGTCATTGGCCGAGTGGGAAACAACGGGGAACAGCGAACCGTTAACCGCGAACAGTCCGAGCGTGGAATACATCCGCGCTACGCCACCCACCGCCCCGCAGCCAGCATCACCACCAGCCACGCCCACCGCTTTTGAAGGCTCCGCTCCGCTGCGGCCCCGGCTGCGCCCGTGCCGCAGCAACCCACCGCCTCCGCACCACCTCCGCCCCGTCAGCCTCGATTGCTGCGCACCGTCCGCCCCACTCCAGCGTCTCCCAATACATCTGGTCCGAACCCTTGCCAGCCAGCAATCACAGCCTAGGATGACCACGTGATTCAGCGCCTCCGGTTTCTTCTCCCGACCTTTCTCAGTCTCCTCATCCGTGCCGCTGCCCAGGATGCGGGACCAGAAACGGACTCCAACGGAGTGCCGACAGATCGTAACACGATCCTCCAGGTCCAAATTTTGCTCGATAAACATCTCTTCGGGCCCGGCAAGCTGGATGGAGCTCTGGGTGAGTTCACCTTCAAAGCCGTGGTGAACTACAACTTCGCCAACGGACATCGCGAAATTTACGATTGGAGGCACGTGCTGGCCGCCGCCGCCAAGGAAGTGCCGGTCATGTTTGCCGCCTACAAGATCAAGCCTGAGCTGGCGGAACATGTGATCCCCGATCTCCCGGAAAAGCCCGAGGAGCAGGCCGCCTACCCCTACATGGCCTATCGCAGTCTCGCCGAGCTGGTCGCTGAGCGCTTCCACACGGACGAAAGCTTCCTCGCGAAACTGAACCCCGACAAGAAGATCGACCGTCTCAAGCTTGGCGATATCGTGGTGGTGCCGAACATCCGCTCCTTTCGCATCGAGGAAGTCAAACCCATGGCCAGCTACAAGGCCGACCCCGTGCTGAGCAAAAACACCATCGTCGTGGACACCACGGACCGCATCGCCGTGGTCTATGCGCCTGGCGACAAGCTGCTGGCCGCCTTTCCCATCACGCCGGGCAAGCCGGAGTTCATCCCCGTAGGCACCTGGGAGGTGAAGACCATCATGAACACGCCCAGCTTTCGTTACGACAAGCAGTTCCTGGAGGAAGGCGTGCGCGGTGGCGAGGCCTACCAGCTCCCGCCCGGCCCGAACAGCCCCGTGGGCATCCTCTGGTGTGGGATCAGCAAAAGCGGTATCGGCCTGCACGGGACGGCCATGCCGAGAACGATTGGCCGCGCCCAAAGCGCAGGGTGCGTGCGCTTTGCCAACTGGGATGCCATTCGTCTCCCCTCGCTAGTGAGGCCGGGGTCACGGGTCATCGTGCGGTGAATGGCGAGGGTGCAAAAAAAATCATCCCACACT
>JBIKIA010000058.1:0-14079 GCA_044361885.1 Prosthecobacter sp.
CCCGCGTATCAGATCCTCGGCGACAAGTGCGTGGAGCAGGTGTTGAAGGCGCTGCCAGCCACTCATCGTTCATAGGGTCATCCAGCGTCGTTTTGGTGAAGCAAACTAGCCCTCACGCCACGCCGAGAGGAAACAGGGGCTCCGCAACATCCACCGCTGCCAAGTGATCGGAGCCACCGCAGCATGCACTCGGCTTTCCTGGACTGGCGTCCCATCCCAGGGGAATGAATCACCAGTTAAAAGCCACGCCGCCGCCGCTGGCGCGCTGGAGGCCCCAGCGCATCATGAGGCTGCCGTCATTCCAGATGTACTTCGTCTTGGTGCCGAGCTGGACGAGGATGACGCTGCGGCCACGGCTGGTGGCGGTGGAGATGAGGCAGCGGCCGCTGGCATTCGTGTAGCCGGTTTTCATGCCGTTGCACTCGGGCATGACGCCGAGGAGTTCGTTGGTGTTTTTCAGCGTGGTGGTGCGGCCATCCCGACGGGTGAAGGTGTAGTACTTCCGGCGGACGGCATCGCGGATGATGGGATTCCGGTAGGCGGCCATGGCGATGCGGGCCATGTCGCGTGCGGTGGAGTGCTGGCCGGGGACGGTGAGGCCGTGGGGATTGTAAAAGCGGCTGTTCGTGCAGCCGAGCGAGCGGGCCTTGGCTGTCATCTTTGCGCCGAAAGCGCTGATGCTGCCGGCATTGTCCCGGGCGAGCACGTTGGCCACGTCGTTGCAGCTTTTGATGAGGAAGGCGTAAAGCAGATGGCGGCGGGTGTAGGTGTCGCCAGGGCGCAGGCCGAGGACGGTGGGCTCCACGCGCACATCGGAGGACTGGACGGTGACTTTTTTATCCAGGTTCCCCGCATCCAGCACGACGAGGGCGGTGAGGATCTTCTGGGTGCTGGCCACGGCGTGGGGCATTTCCGAGGCGCGTCCGGCGAGGTGCTTGCCCGAAGTGGCATCGATCATGATGTAGGAGGCGGCATGGATGGGTGGCCCGCTGGAGACGGCGAGCATCGGCCCGGCACCGACGGAGGTGCCGCCCTCATATGCCACCGGCGTGGCGACGGGGAGGGCGGAGCTACGGTAATAGCCGCCACTCATGTCTCCGGACATGCGTGTGCCCGAATGGTCTGCCGCGCAGGCCGAGAGGAGGAACGCGAGCGTGCAGAAGGAGAGATTCAGGAGAAAACGGAGCCGGGGCATCATCATGACGAGCAAAGGGGGGTAGAGCGCAGCTTTCGTGCCGCTGCCCTGATGTGATCATGTAGGCGGCAGCAGCGCGGACTGTCAACCGGGCAGGCGGCCCTGGAGGTGGCCTATAAAGTATGCGAAAACTTGCCTGCCTTCTTGGCAAAGGCTCTCCTATGGCGATAGTGCGCGCATGAAGAAACCCTGGGCACGTCTTGCCATTCCCGTTGCGCTTCTCATCGCTGTCATTTTCGCCGCTTGTGTGCAGCCGATGAATCGGTCCCGCATCGCCCAGTGGGAATCACGTTATCGTGACTCGATGCTCGGGCGGGTGACTCCGCAGCAACTGCTCAATGAGGTGGGTCTGCGTCCCGACCTCATCCGGGCGGGCACTGTCGGGCGGAAGATCTACCGGCCCATGACGCCGAAGTACATCACCATCCACAGCACGCAGAACTACACCGGAGATGCCTACAATCATGCCCTGGCGCTGAAACGCGGTGCTCTGCGTGCTACGAAACGAAAAGGTGGCAACCGCATCGGCTACCTGACCTGGCACTTCACCACGCAGGCGAATGTGGCCATCCAGCACCTGCCCTGCCGCGAGCAGGGTGAGCACGCCGACTTCGACGGCCCTGGGAACAACTACAGCATCGGCATCGAGATGTGCGAGCATCGCGGCAACGACATCGGCCTGACCATCGACAAGACCGCGCGCCTCGCTGCCTATCTCATGTACACCTACGGCATCCCGCTGAATCATGTGGTGCCGCATTATCACTGGCCGCGCATCAGCCCCTACATCAAAGACCCGCACAAAGACTGCCCGCATTTCCTCATGGACGGCGGCAGGCCGGGGGGCACCTGGCAGTGGTTCCTCAATCGAGTGAACTTGCACTACGGCCGCCTTATCCCGGGCCCGGCCCGCACCCTCGGCTGACGTGAAATTCCTTCTGCCAGCCCTGCTCGCCGCCTGCGCATCCTCCGCATGGGCCCAGCAGATCGAAACACCCCAAGCCGAGCGCGTGGCGGTGCTTCAGGACAAGCGCATCAACGAAAGCTCCGGCCTCGCTCGCAGTCTGCTGGAGCCCAGCGTCTTGTGGACTCACAATGACTCGGCCAGCGATCCCTGCATCTATGCCATCGATCAGGCAGGCAAAACGCGGGCTAAAGTGCGCCTGCTGAGCGCGGTGAATTTCGACTGGGAAGACATGGCCTCTGCGAAGGACACGGATGGCACCGCCCAGCTCTTCATCGCGGACATCGGAGACAATTTGCTCATGCGACCCAGCATCCAGGTTTATCAAATCCCCGAGCCTGCTTTGCCAAAGACTGCCGACAAAGAACTCCTCTCCGCCGAGCCGCAGATCTGGCATGGCCAGTATCCTGACGGTCATCACAATGCGGAGACACTTCTCGTCCATCCGCTGACGCGCTGGATCTACATCGTCACGAAAAGCGAGCAGGAGCAAAGTGCTGTGTATGCCTTTCCCGAGACCCTGACTAAGGACAAACCGATGAAGCTGGAGAAGATCGCCGATCTCCGGTTCCCGCAGCGTCAGCTCATCGGCAAGCGTCCGCACGATGCCTGCCAGACCACGGCGGGCTCCTTTTCCGCCGATGGCAGTCGCCTCGCCATCTCGACCTACAGCTTCATCTATGAATGGCGCATAACGCCCGATGAATCCCTCGTCGAGGCTTTGAAGAAGCCTGCTGTCCTCATCACGATCCCGCTCATCCCGCAGCTCGAAGCCATGTGCTACGATGCCGATGGCAAGACGCTCTGGTTCACCAGCGAACGACTGCCCGCACCGCTTTGGCGCATCGTGCGCGATTGAGCTGCCTTTCGAAGGCTGGCGAAATTGCTTCGGCGGCGTGCGTTGAAGTCTCATGCGCCACCTCTTGATTTTGCTCCTCCCGCTGGCTGCCGCCGCGCAGCTCCCCTCAGCCAAACCAATCCCGCGTGTGCAGGCGGTGCCGATGCCGCATCACATCACCTCCTTTCAGCTCGATGGGCGCGAGCTCACGGCCATGCATTTCGATCCGCAGGACATGCGCCCCTTCTGGCATCCCATCCGCGCTTCACGCGATGTCAGCCTGACGCGCATGGGGCATCCGCATGATCCGCTCACGCACAGCCATCACAACAGCGTCTGGGTCACGCACAACATGGTCAACGACCTCGACTTCTGGGGCGACTACGCGAAGAAGCAGGGCCGCATCGTGAATGTCGAAGTCTCCCGCGAGGGTTACGAGGACACGGACGATTTCGCCTCCATGCGCATGGTGAATCACTGGCTCAGCGAGGCGGACAAAACCATCCAGCTCATCGAAGTCCGCCGCACCGAGATCCGCCCACTCGATGGCGCGAAGAGTTGGTTCATGATCATCGACCTCGAGTTCTCCCCGGCGAAGGGAAAGACAACCACCTTCGGTGCCACCGGCTTTGGTTTGGTGGCCGTGCGCGTGGCGAAGAGCATCGGCGTCCACGACGGTGGCGGGCGCATCCTGAACTCCGAAGGCCAGCTCAATGAAGAGCAGGTCTTCCGCAAACCCGCGCGCTGGTGCGACTACAGCGGACGCATCACGAATGAGGCAGATGGCTTCGGCGGCATTACGCTGATGAATCACCCGATGAACCCGCACAACCCCACCGCGTTTCACGTTCGCAACGATGGCTGGATGGGCTGCTGCCTCAGCCTGGATGCTCCGGTCGAGGTGACGGAGGAAAAG
Source organism: Prosthecobacter sp. (assembly GCA_044361885.1). Taxonomy (GTDB): domain Bacteria; phylum Verrucomicrobiota; class Verrucomicrobiia; order Verrucomicrobiales; family Verrucomicrobiaceae; genus Prosthecobacter. The sequence goes on from JBIKIA010000058.1 coordinate 3,914, forward strand.
AAGCTGCGCGTCCGCTATGGGCTCTGGGTGCATGACGGAGTCGCCACGCAGGAGCAAAGCGAGCAGCATTGGAAACGCTTCACTGAGCTGCCCGTGGCGGAGCTGCATCCGCCGAAGAAGTAGCGCCGCTACTTCCTGATCCAGCGCGTGCCGAGCGCGACACTCCACTGATACTTCCGCGCGTGTTCGCGAATGAGGAAGGGCAGGTCCTTTTCCAAAGCGAGGTCGAAGTGCTCGGACAGCACGGCTTTCAGCCAGTCACGAGTGGAGCCCTGCGGCCAGTTGCCACGAGGGGTGAACTCTTCCAGCCAGGTGCAGGGTGTGGTGAGCAGGAGTTGGCCGCCCGGTTTTACGAGATCAGGCAATCGCTTGATCAAGAGCTGCGGGTCGGTCAGTCGGCAGAGCAAATTGGCCGCGTGGACGAGATCGAAGCTGCCGAGATCTGCGCGGAGATGCATCGCATCGCCTTGCTCGAACTGCACTCGCTCGCGCGGAGAATCGGCGGGGGCTTTCGCGATGAGTTCAGTCATCGCGGAAGCTTCATCGAGCCGCTGGTAGGATAGCTCGCTTGTGATCAGTGCTTTCGCGGAATCGACGAAGCTGTGGCTGTAGTCGATGCCGATGACGCTCTGGCAATGTCTGGCCAGTTCGAAGCTCGACCGACCGACCGCGCAGCCAAGATCAAGCGCGGTGGCTGGGTTCAACGTGAAGTCAGCAAGTTCAGTGACCGTGCGCACGGCAAACCCGAGCGCCGAACTCGGCCCCTGCTCCCATGGCAGCACCTCATGTGGCGCTCCGAAGTGGAAGAGCAGGTATTCATCGAGCAGACGGCGGGTTTCGTAGATGTTCATGCGCGGTGCCTCATTCTGCCGCGAGGGCATCCAGCAGATATTTCGAGGGCTGGAAGTGCTCGATGAGGATCTCCTGCTGAGCGCCACGATTCATGCGCACCTGCTTGATGTCGAAGTTCGGCGTCTTGTGTGGGGCGAATAGGATGTCGTCATGGGTGGCGTTTTGATGACGCTTGAATTGAGCCGGCGTGATGTGACCGCCAAGATGGTCATCGCGCCCGGTGGCGAGGTGACAGGTGCCGAGCACCTTTTCATCCTGAATGTCAGAGCCGGAGACCGGCAGCACCTGCGTACCAAAGCCGAGTTCGCCGAGCACGCCGGTCATCGGATCATCCTGAAGACGGGCGTTGTGAGTGTCGATGGTGGCCTGATTGCCTTCGATGAGTTCGCTCTTGATGATGCGCCCGCCAACGACGGTGAGTTTGCCGAGCGTGCCGTCCTCATATTTCATGGGGAAGAGACCTTCCGCGCCGGTCGGGACGAAATAGACTTCGCCAGCGGGCAGGTTCGCCACATCGGGCGTGGTGCCTCGGCACAGTCCGTGGCTCTTTTGCGCTTCCTGGCCGCTGAGTTCGAGCTTGGCGGTGAGCACTTCACCGTTTTCGAGGCCGAAGTCGATCTCCACGCTGTCGGCACCGGTCATGGCGAGGCGGAGTTTTTCAGCATCGCGGCTGACTTCCTCATAATCCACAGCGAGGCCGGAGTTCAGAATGACTTCATTCAAGCCATGAAGCGTGGCCCCGCGGAAGCCATACTGCTTCGCAAAGGCCGTGAGCGGCGCGGTGGCGGAGAAGGTGGAGATGCAGAGGATGATGTCGTAGTTCGGGTAGATGTCGCCCTCGAGGCTGAGCTGGTTGCCATCCATGTCCACACACTCGTCGGGCATGTCCAGATTGCTGCCGGTGGTCTGTGTGTAGGCGTAGATCTCACCGCCTTTGAGGGCGAGTTCGTCCATGACGCCATTTTTCAAGCCGAGGTAGAAGTGCTCGTGAGCACGGCTCTGGATGGCACGGGCAGGATTGTTCAGGAAGGCCATGCCTTTGGCTTCGCTGAGGTCGGGCAGGTCGATGAGGATGCAGATCTTGCAGCCGAACGTGGGTTGGAAAACCGTGTGCAGCAGGCGGTAGAGATCGAACTTGGGGAACTGGCGGCTCTTGGCCGTCGATTGAACAGTGGACATGGAGGCGGTCATCATAGTCAGCGATGTGGGGTTTTGGGTAGCGACTTTTACGGGTGCCGATGAAAACGCGGGCGCGCTTTTCTTTTCTGAAATTCAGGCATCCAAGATCGGGGGGCTCGAATGAAACCCAAAATCGCAAGTCTTTGACGACTCACGACGAACCCGCCAGAGTAGCCTTGTAATTCATCTGAATAGCGCCTCCTGCGCTGCCGTCTGTAACCCCGCCATCCTTCTGTAACAATGCCCGCCTCCACTGCGCCTGATCCTGGCGAAGTCCCGGACATCGACCTGGTCAAGCGCTGCCAGGCGGGCGACACGCGTGCGTTTGACGTGCTCGTGAGTCGTTACAGGGGGCGGATTTACGCCATGACTTACCACATGATCCAGAATGAAACCGAGGCCTGGGACCTCGCGCAGGAGGCTTTTATCAAAGCCTGGCGCGCCCTGCCGCGCTTCAAGATGGACTCGGCCTTTTACACTTGGCTCTACCGGATCACTCACAACGTCGTCTATGATTGGCTGCGCAAAAAGAAGATCCAGGGGGAAGGGGAGTTTGATGACTCCCGCACCGAGCACCGTGTGGCTGCCGGAGCGGAGGCCGTGCCGCGTGGTGACGCCGCCCCTGACACCGCTTTGAAAAACGCCGAACTGGGTGCCCGCATCCAGCAGGCCATCGCCAAACTCAGCCCCGAGCACAAGCAGGTCATCCTGCTGCGCGAGGTGGAGGGCATGGCCTATGAAGAAATCGCCGCCACCGTGCCGTGTTCCCTGGGCACGGTCATGAGCCGCCTCTTTTACGCCCGCAAGAAACTCCAGGAACTCCTCCGAGACTGCTATGAAAACACCGACTGAAGACCACGACCTCCTCCGCTGGCTGGATGGAGAAATGAGCGCCGCCGAGAAAGCGGCCTTCGAGTCACGCATCGCTGCCGACCCCGCCCTGAAAGCGGAAGCCGAGCTGATGCAGCGCCTGAGCGCCGATTTGCGCACGCATCTTCCCGCCGAGATGCCGGTGCCGTATGCCGATTTCTTCAACAGCCAGATTCAGGTCCGCCTCGCCCAGGATGAGAACCAACAACTGTCCGCGCCTGCGGCGGAGGGCTGGTTCGGCTGGCTGCGCAAACCCTGGCTGACTCCGGCTTTCGCCGCCGCAGCCATCGTCATGGCTGCTCTCACGATGTGGCAAAACGGTGCGCCCTCTGAAGGGACGGACAGCCTCGTGAACAGCATTTACGTGCCGAATTCCGCTGTTCAGGCCCGCTCCTTCCACTCCGACGAAGCCCAGGCCACCGTGCTCATGCTCGATGGCCTCGAAGAGATGCCTGCCGACCGCAAGATCGTGGGATTTAACATCGACCGCAGCGAGGTCGATGAAGCCGTGGCATCCACCACCCTCTTCGGAGCCGATGGCAAAGCCGTGGCCGTCATGGCCAAAGATGCCCGCAATCAACCTCTGCTCCTCACCTCCACGACACCGCGCGGATGAAGCTCGCCACTGCCATCCTCGTGCTTCTGAGTTCCGCGCTGGCGACAGCGCAGGACGCGCCGCCCGTGCAGCCTTTGCCAGCAAAGAAGCCCGCCACTGACGCCAAAGTCTGGGGCGCGCTCATCTTCGCCACGAACGATGCCAAGGAAGCCGCTGCGATGGAGAAGGTGCAGTCCCCAGCTGAGTTTGCCGACATCCCGCAGCGCCTCGGGAAAGTCTTCCCTTACGAGCGCTTCGAGGTCATCGGCCAGCATTTGCAGGATGTCTTCCGCGAGTATGAATCCTGGGTCGTGCCGACGAAGGACCTATTTTTAAAAGTCGATTCCAAAGGCCCTGCTGAAGGCGGTGGCATGAATCTCCACCTCCAGTTCTGGCGCGATCAGCAGGTCGTCGTGAAAACAGACACCGTCCTGAAGCCCGGCAGTCCTCTTTTCATCGCCGGTCCGAAATGGCGCGGTGGCCAGCTTCTCTTCGTGCTCGTGCTCCAGCAGGGAAAGTGAGTGCGGTTGGCGATCAGTGATCGTTCCGCACGTTCAGTTCCCGCCCGAGGAAGAACGCCAGCACGGAGCCCACGAGTGTCCACTCGATGAAATGGTCCGCCATGTTCACGATCAGATCCCGCGTCGGCAGCTCGAACCAGATCCAGTCCGGCACATCCGCGCCGAGTCCGATCAAGGCACCGATGGTGGCCGCAAAGGCAAGCTTTCCAGGATAACTCATCGTGAGCTGGGTCATCAGCGCGCCGAGCAGGATCGCTGCGATGAAGGAGCGGACGAAGCTGCGGATCAGGTTCTGCTTCATGCTGATTTCATTCTTACCAGGTCGGACGATGGCATACATGAAGGGGCCTTCCTTCATGGCTTTTTCATACTTCGCCTGCATCTCTTCAGCTTCCTCGGGGGAGGTGATGTCCAGCGGCTTGTATTGGAAAGGCAGCGCATAGATGCCCCGGCCTTCAGTCGCATTTTCCCGGATGACCTGGGTCACGGCCTGCTCATCTTTAAAATCATGCATGCTCACCTCATGCCAGCTCATCACCATCCAGGAGATGTATCCCCAGAAGAAGGAGGCAAGGGCGGCGAGCAGGGCGGCAAAAAGGAGTTTCATGTGCCCCCCAGAGTGCCTCCCGCCGCCCTTCGCGCAAGCTGCGGATGCGTTTATCCCATCTTCAGTATTGCCAACGACGCGGCTTTTTGATGCAATCGCAGATGTCGGATAACCCGATTCCCCCCGCTATGAAAACCAACCTTCATTGTTTCGTGGTTCGTTTGGCGCTCGCCCTCGTGGCGGGTGCTTCCATGGGAGCCGCGCCTCTGCGCGCGGCTGATGACGTCGAGAACCTCTTCAAAATGGGCCGCGAGGCCTACTACAAGGGCGACCTCGAGCAGGCCCAGCAACTCCTCACTATGGTCGCGGCCCAAAATCCGCGCCATCAGGAGACACGCATCCTCCTCGGAGACATCCGAACGAAGCTGCGCACCACCGCTGGTTCCTCGCTGAAAAAGAAATACGAGGGCGTCAAACTCGCCAAAATCGAGTTCACCGACGTCACCCTCCAGGAGGCCCTGGATGGCCTGCGCGCCCTGTCAAAAAACGCCAGCGGCGGTCAGGTGGTGCCGAACTTCATCGTCACCGATCCCAAGATCGGCACGAATAAAGTCTCGCTCACCCTGACCGACATGCCCCTCACCACCGCCATCGACTACGTGGCGAAAGTGTCGGGAGCCAAGGCCACCTACGATCAGCATGCCGTGCTATTTACGAGTGCGGCGGGTGGTTGAGGGCACCTCCTGATTCCGTTCTAAAAAGTCGCCAGCGCGGCTTTCCACCAGGGAATCCGCGCTGTTTCATTCATCCTCAAACACGGCCACATGCACCACACCATCCGGGCCGATCCAGGCACGGAACATGCCCGTGGTATTGAAAGGAGTGCTCACATGCCCCTGCGCATCCAGCGCGATGAGTCCGCCCGTGCCGCCCTGGGATTTCAGGCGATCCATGACCACCGTCTCCGCCGCTTCCGGCAGAGTTGCTTTGCCATACTTCATGCGCGCCGCCACATCATGGGCCACTGCATTGCGGATGAAAAACTCACCATGCCCGGTGCATGACACGGCGCACACGCCATCCTCCGCATAAGTGCCCGCGCCGATGATCGGTGAGTCTCCCACACGACCTGAACGCTTATTCACCATGCCGCCGGTGGAGGTGCCTGCGGCGAGATGACCGTCTTTGTCCAAGGCCACCGCGCCGACCGTGCCCATGCGCATCCAGGCATGATCGGGGCTCAGCCATAGCGCGCTTTCTTTTCGTGCACGGCGCAGCCTTTCCACTTGCTGCGGCGTGATGAACCACTTCATCTCCTCGCATCTCAGCCCTTGCTCGTGAGCCAGCGCCTCGGCCCCTTCGCCGACCAGTAGCACATGCGGTGTCTTCAGCATCACCGCCTGTGCCAAACGGATGGGATTCCGCACCTTGGTCACACCCGCCACGGCTCCGGCTTGTAGCGTGCGTCCATCCATCAGGGAGGCATCCATCTCCACGGTGCCGGCAGCCGTGAGCACGGAGCCGCGTCCTGCATTAAAGAGAGGCGAGTCCTCTAGCACCACGATCGACGTCTGCACCGCTTCGAGACTGCTGCCACCTTTTTTCAAAACGGCATGACCCTGTCTGGCGGCCTCGGCCAGCACGGCACGACACTCAGCCTCGCGCTCGGCGGTCAGATCCTTGCGGCTCACTCCCGCCCCTCCATGAAGCACAAGTGTGATGGGTGCATCATCCGCCATGAGCGAGGCGCTGATGAGGCTGAGAAAAACAAAACCAAGGTGGGGCGTTTTCATGGGGTGAGCGGCCAGGTGTCCCCTGGCTGGAGGAGGTGGATCTGATGACGACACTTCTCTTTGTCCTGCGCCTGGATGAGCAAAACCTGACTGGCACCGATGACGCGCCAGCCTTTGGCCGTGACGACCACCGCCGTGCCTTCATCAATGCCCACGCCGATCTTTTCTGGGTGGGCGAGCACGGCGCTGAGCAGCCGGTTGAAGCGCTGACGCTTGAGGAAATGCTGATCCACGATGACCTCGGGCCAGAGCCCGAGACCTTCGGCAAGCTCGACTGCTTTAGGCGAAACCGAGCCGAGGTCCGCCTCGCCCGTGATCATCAGCGCTGACATCACCGCTGCTCCAGCACTCGTGCCGCCGATCACCGCCCCACTGGCAAGTCGCTCGCGCATCAGCTCGATCATGCCCGCCTCGCGCAGTGCCTGGGCGAGCTTGTTTTGATCACCTCCTGGCATCCAGATCAGCGTGGCGTTGGTCAGTTTTGCACGCGCTTCATCGGGCTTTTTTAGATCGACGACCTCCGCGCCCGCTGCACCTGCCTCGCGCCACATCGCAGCCGATTTTTCGCCTGTGTCGGGCACTTCGGAAGCTTGCGGCAGGATGGCCGCCCGTGCATTCCCGCCACCCGCCAGCTTCAGTGTCTCGGACACGATCACAGGATTTGTTTTTCCACCTCCCACCACGATGAGCGAGCCCGTTGTATCCGCGAAAGCGGCATGAGTCGTCATCAGGAAAAAGAGTGGAAGCAGACGTGGCATGACAACAGCTTATGAAATCCGAACCGCCATGACAAGCCTGCATCCGTGCTCGACATGACGTGGGATTTCGGAATGCTCTCGCCGCCATGTCCATTGATACCGTTTTATCAGCCTTTGTGCTGGGTTTCACCCCGCTCGCGTCCGAACACTGGGGCCTGCTGGCTTTTTTTGTCATCCTTGCCGGAGGTGGCGTCTGGTTTTTCCTGGATAAAAAACTCAAGGCGCTCTCCCAGCATTCCGCAGAGCAGGCTGCCGTTGCGGAAGCCGCGCTCCAATCACAAAAAGAAGCCGCTGCCGCCCAGGCCGCTGCTGCGCAGAAAAAGCTCGACGAAGCTGCTGTCGCGCATCAGCTCCTCGACGAGCGCTACAACACCCTGCGCGACGTTTCCCAACGCCGTGAGCAGGAGGCCGAGCAACGCATCGCCAGCCTCAGTGTCGACCTCGCTGCCACACGCGAACTCGCCGCCCAGCTCGAACCGACCAAGTCTGCTCTCGCCGCCGAGCGCGGACGCATCAGTGCGCTGGAGCAGACCATCGAAGTCTCGAACAAACGCGCTGAAGACTTCGAGCGCCGGCTCGATCAGTCCCACCGGGATCTTACGGCGCAGCGTCAGACTGCCGATCAGCGTGTGAGTGAACTTCAGGCCGAAGTCGCGAAGCTGGATCAGACCATCAAGGCGAACGAGGCACTCGTCACCACTGCTGACAGCCAGGTTTCTGAAGCGACCGAAACGCTGAATTCCTACAAGCAGCAGGCCGAGACACGCATCACCAATCTCCAGCGCCAGCTCACCGCCGCAGAGGCCAGGTCGGCGATGGTGCAAAAGGAATTCATGAGTGCTGTCGGCGTCTTGCCAGACACGCCCACGCCAGCGAAGAGCAGTGCTCCGTCCGCCAGCGATGACAAACGCCTCGCCGAACTCGAAGCCAAGATCACCCAGATCGAGGCCGACGCCCGCAAGAAGGCCCGCGAAGACGGCTACAAGATCGCCGAACTCGAATTCCGTCTCAGCGAAGCTCAGGAAGCGCTGGCACAGAAAGATGCGCCTCCTCAGGAGTGATGCCCGCCCGCTGTGCGTTTTGATGACATGCGCCACGTCATCCTCACCCTCGGCCTGCTTCTCACTCAGGCCCGCGCCGCTTTCCAAGAGGTAAGTCCAGATCTCTTCGTCTGGACTGACACCTGCAATGCCTATGTCCTCCGCGATGGTGATGCAGCACTCATGATCGACTTCGGAGATGGCAGCGTGCTCGACCACCTCGACGAGATCGGCGTGAAGAATGCCGAGTGGCTGCTGCTCACCGGGCATCATCGCGAGTTGCTTCAAGGCGTGGGTCGTCTGGACCGCAACATTACATCCATCGCTGCGCCGAAGGAGGAGCAGGAGCTGCTGGAATCATCCACGCAGTTCCGCAAATGGCATCCGCGGCTGGGCGACAAGTTCTCAGTGCATGGCGCAAGCTACGTTCGGCCACCGCAGTCGCCCTTAAAGGTGGATCGCTGGCTCGCGGCGGATGAAGTGTTCGAGTGGCACGGTCGGCAGATCCGATGCCTCAGCACGCCGGGGCACTCGCCGGGCGGCATGAGCTATGTGCTGGATGATCAAATCTTCCTCGGTGGTGTGATGCATGACGGTTCAAAAATGACGAACTGGTTCGACACCGAGTGGGACTATGGCTTTGCCAAAGGTCTCGACGCACTCACCGCATCGGTTCAAAAGCTCGCCACGCTCGGCATCAAGACTGCGTTTCCATCGCAGGGGCCAGTTATTCGCGAGGCAACGAAGCAGCTTGATGCCTATCACCAGAAGCTCGTCGATTTCCGCCCGGACTATGTGCGCGGCTATCCTTCCGAATCATTCGGCAAACGCGCCGCACATGCCGCCATGAAGCCGACCAAGGCGCACTACATCGTCCAGGTGGCACCGCATCTTTATATGTTCGGCCCGGAGATGGCGGGGAAGAACTTCGCCATCCTCATCGCCGACAGCGGCCACGCCTTGCTGCTGGACTGCGGACTGTTCCCGAAGCTCGTTCTGGAGCGCATCATCAGCGACATGAAGGAGCATCTCGGTCTGAAGCAAATCGACGCCTGCTGGATCAGTCACTCGCACGGCGACCACTTCACGCTCTTTCCCGCGCTTCAGGAGCACGGCGTCAAGTTCTGGACGATGGACAGCATCGCCGACAAATGCGAGAACCCGCGCTTCTACGACTACCCGGCCATGATCGGCGCTTACAACGCCGGATTCGAGAAGGCCAAGATCGACCGCATCCTCAAAGCCGGTGATGTCATCGAGTGGGAAGGCTAAAAGCTGCACATCGACTGGATGCCCGGCCAGACCGAGTTCGGCAACGCGCTCTGGCTCGAACTCGATGGCAAAAAGGTCGTCTTCACCGGCGACAATCTTTTCGGCGATCCCGCTGATCCTGCACAAAACGGCCACGAGTGCGTGAACGCCCGCAACAGCGCCATCATCGAAGAAGGCTACCTCGTCGCCGCCAAGTATCTGCAACAGCTCAAGCCTCACATCATCATGGGCGCGCACGGCGTGCTCATGACCGAGCCAGCAGCCTTTGTGGACCGCTTCCATGATTGGGCTCTGCGCGCGATCCGCAAATACAAAGACCTGCTGTCCGACGCGAACTATGAATACGGCTACGATCCCTACTGGGTCAGCGCCTATCCGTATCGCGTCGATGTGTCCAAGGAGACCGAGGTGAGCATCACCGTGCGCAATTTCCGCGACAAGCCGCAGCAGCATCGAGTCGTCCTCCAACTCCCTCCTGGCGTGAAAGCCGAGCCCGCCGTGCTGGAAGGCACCGTCGCTCCGAAATCACGGCAGAGCTTCAAGGTCAAACTCACCGCAGATACCGCAACATTGCCCGTCGGCGTTCAAATGGTTCCGATGGACATCACGCTCGATGGCAGAAGCTACGGCCAGCTCTTTGATTTCATCATTCAAGCGAAGCCGTGAGGAAGTGGGTGACGACAACGTTTCGTCAATCTTACCTTTTCTCATGAAGCAGCTTTTCATTGCCCTCCTCACA
>JBIKIA010000445.1:0-4305 GCA_044361885.1 Prosthecobacter sp.
CATGCTGCTCATCGACGGACGCCCCATGCCTTACAATCTGGCAGGCTCCTTCAATCTCGAAACCATGGCGCTCGACAACGTGGAGCGTGTGGAAGTCCTGCGCGGACCTGCGGCCAGCCTTTATGGTGGACGCACCATGGGCGGCGTCATCAATGTCATCACGCGCAGCGGTCGCGGCTTGGAGAAGCCGGAGACGACGGCCTTCTTCGAGGCAGGCAGCTACGGCACCTTCCGTGAAGGAGTAAGCACCCTCGGTGCTGCCGGAGACCTCGACTGGGGATTCGAAGCCAGCCGAACGGACACCCAGGGGCAACGCATCAACAGCCAGTATCAGCAGTCGAATGCAGCGGGAAAGATCGGCTATCAGATCGCCGAGGATCTGCGCTTTGATCTCGACCTGCGCTACTACACGGCGGACGTCGGCGTGCCCGGTAGCACGGCGGTGAATGATTCGGACAATCATCTGCTCACCGAGTTCTGGAGCATCTCTCCACGGCTCATCTGGGACACCACGGAGAACTGGCAGCAGACGCTGACCTTCTCGCACTCCGAGTTCCGTCAGGTGGCGACCGGCTTCACCGGATTCTTCCAAACCAACAACCGTGTCAGTTCCCGCTCCGACTGGCTGGAGTATCAAAGCACGGTCAAGGTGCTGGAAGACTGGACCCTCACCGCCGGTGCCTGGTTCCAGGATCAAAACATCACGCGCTACAACGACACCGCCCAGGTGCTCGACATCGATCAAAATCAGACGAACTGGGCGCTCTTCCTGCAAAGCCAGGCCGAGGTGCTGCCAGGGCTCAATCTGCTCGGCGGACTGCGTTACGACAGCTTCTCCGACTTCGAAGAGGCCGTCACCTGGCGTGCTGGCATCAGCTATCGCGTGCCTGTTTTGAAAACGCTGCTCCATGCCAATTACGGCACGGCTTACACGCCGCCTACACCGCAGGATCTGACGCCCGTGTTTGGCGGCAATCCCAATCTCCTCGATCCCGAGCGCAGCCGTGGCTACGAGATCGGCATCGAGCAGCCGCTATCGGATAACCAACTGCTCCTGCGCGCCACCTGGTTCCGCAATGACATCGAGGATACCTACCAATACCTGCCGCCGTTCTTCATTCCGACAGCCGTCGGCGAAGCCACCACCAGCGGTGTCGAGTCCGGCATTCAATGGACACCTTGTCAGTCATTCAGTGCGAACCTGAACTACACCTACCTCGACGCCACCGATGATACGAACGAAGCCCGCCTTGTCCGTCGTCCGCGTCATTCCATCAATGGCGGGATCACGGTGAAGCCTCATGACGACGTCACCGTCAGCCTCAGCGCTGTCTATGTCATCGACCGTGAAGACTTTACTTTTGCAGGACAGAGTGATGTGGAGGACTTTCTCAACGTGCGTCTCAGCGCCACCTGGCGTGTGACGAAGAACGTCGAGATCTTTGGCCGCATCGAGAACCTGCGCGGAGATCAATACGAAGAGATCCCCGGCTTCCCCGCGTTGGACACGGGTGCCTATGCAGGCGTGAAGCTCAGGTTCTAAAGGCTGCCTCCGGTGGAGATGCCTAGATCAGTGCATCTCCACTGCGACCTCGCCGAGGCCACCACGGAAGTAGTTGAACTGAACGTTCTGGTGATCTGCCAGGAGGGACATGGGCACACTGCTATCGACGAGCCGCTTGGAGATCATGAGCGCCGTGAGACGTTGGCCAAGAGGGTTGTCATGCTTGCCTGCGTGCCAGATGCTGACCTTCTCGGCCATCCACGTTTCTTTCGGACCGACTGTGATGGCCATCTTTGGCACCATGGTGATGTTTCCACCGCCCGAAGTGCGGGCGTTTTGCGCCAGCGTGATCGGATGCAGATCGACGATGCGCGTGGCGAGCTTACGATACTCCGCAGCCGGAGGCGGCTCGTTCTTCCATTTACCGGTGCGCCGGAGGGGATCATTGAAGGCCCAGTGCTTGATGTCGCCCTGACCGCCCTGCATGACGATGCAGCGCACGCCGGAACTCCAGCTCTTAATATAGGGCGCGGTGTCAGCTTTCGGGAAATGCAACTGCGTGTCCGGCATGACGAGCTTCTTCTGAATGCGGTCGAAGCACAGCTCTCGGTCGGCTTTTTCAAAGGAGAGAGGATGGTCCATGCTCACCTCTTTCTTGGTGTCGGCGTCATACCACTCGTCCATGCCCCAGAAGTGACCGTCCTTGATGGACATGCCGAGTTCATTGATGAGACGTGCCACGAGAGGGAGCTGCTCCGTCGGCCCGATGGGACCGCAGATGCCGGCTGGATTGTCCGGTGTGGCCTGACGCCAGGCGTGGATGTATTCCAGAGCCTCGGCGAGATAAAACTCCTCCAACGTGTCATACATGACAACTTTAAACCCAGGGCGCGAGAGCTGGCGAAGATCCCGCTCCGTGAGACGCGCGGCGTCATTGATCAGGGAATTATCGAGCGTGGTGTAGTCCCACCAGTCGGGGGCGATGTGGCTGAGCTTGCGTGACATGGAGGTGGCTGAGGTTGGGTTGTGGGAAAGAAAGACGGGCGGCCTGCCCTTGATTTATCGAGTTTCGTCGGAAGCGGGGGCCTTGCCAAGCCCGCATCCGTCAAGCACCGAAGTTTTTTCCCTCGCCTTCACGAGCAGGCCGACTTAAATCAGTATGAGAACAAAACGACCCCATGAACGACTCTAATCCACTTTCCGACACTGGCTTCGGTGCAGTCACGAGCAACGATCCCTTCCAGGCAGCCAAGGCCAGTGCCTTGAAAGCCGCAGAAGAACTCCGCTCCGCCGCCACGCAAAAAGCCCATGAACTGCGCAACGCTGCTGAAAGCCGTGCCCAGCACTTCAAAGCCAGCGCCGAGCAAAAAGCCGCCGAGTTCAAAACCGATCTCCAGGACAAATCCGAAGACATACGCGCCTACGCAGATGAAGCACTCGGCCAGGCCAAGCAGCGTTATGACAACCTCATGACTGAAGCTGAAAACCTCGCTCGTGAAAAGCCGCGCCAAGCACTCTTCACCGCGTTTGGCGTCGGCCTCGTCGTCGGTTTGTTGCTCCGCCGATAACCTCTGCCACGTCGTTTCCACTCGCACTCAATGGCGAACCGGGAACCACGAACATCTGCCATGATGGACCTCGAAGTCTCCCGCCTAAAATCGCTCCTGCGTGCCCTCGCGCTTTATGGCGAAGCACGCGGACGGCTACTCCAGATTGAGGCCCAGGAGGCAGGGGTCCAGTTCACAGCCATGCTCGTGCTGGCCGCCATTGCCTCAGGCTGCCTGCTCTGCGGCTGGCTGCTCGCCGTGCCAGCCTTTGTCTGGCTCGTGGCGGACTGGCAGGGCTGGCCTTGGTGGAAGGTCGCCCTCGGTGCAGGCGGTATGCATTTGCTTTTCGGCCTGATATTCCTGCTGCGTCTACGCTCCATGCTCCGCCGCCTCCAGGTCTTTGAGGAAACTTTCCGGCAATTCCAACGCGATCGCGAATGGCTCAGCGGCACACCCCAGTAAAACTCACGCCCAAGCAACAGGCCCTGCGTGATCTCGATGAAGCACGCGCCCTGCTCGGCGTCCACGTCCACCTCGCTTCTGAGGAATGGAACCCGCGCGTGCTCCTGCGCCATTCCGTCCAAAATCATCTCTGGGCCTGGGTCACGGCAGCAGGAGTCGGTGGTCTGCTCCTCTGGCGAGTGCTCATGCCTTCACCTCGCGGAAAATTTGATCGTGACATCTCGGGCGCTTCCGATACAAAAAAGGGTTTTATGGCTCTGCTCACGCTGCCCCTGCTCGGCATGGTGCGGCAGGTAGCCGTGAAATATGGCACCCAGTTTCTTCAATCCTACCTGACCAACCAGTTCTCCCAACACGCTGCCCCCAAGGCCAGCGTGCCAGATGACCATTCCGCTCATGTCTGACCAAGCCCCTCAAGATGTCGTGCCCGTGCTGGGCTCCGTGGATGATTACCTCCGCTTCTGCATGCAGTATGATGCATCAGATCTACACCTCGCCACCGCCTCCCAACCCATCTGGCGCCGCTTCGGCACCCTCGGTCCCATTTGGCATAACGGGGCCTACCTCACCGCCGAGGACACCCGCCGCCTCGCCTACGCCTTCCTCACCGAGGATAAAATCAAGCGCCTCGAAGAGCGCGGTGACGTGGACTTCGCCTACTCTACGGACTTTGGCCGTTTCCGTGCCTCCGTCGTCCAGCAGCGTCTCGGCATCGACATTACTTTCCGTATCATCAGCACGACTGTCCGCACCATCGAGGAACTCAAACTTCCTGACACGGTCAAAACGCTG
>JBIKIA010000446.1:0-4304 GCA_044361885.1 Prosthecobacter sp.
CGAACTGGCGGATGATTCCGCCTATCAATGTGCTTACATCGCCTACAAGGACTGGAAGACGATGCGCGGCGACAGCCCACATCAGCGCGAGGCTGCTGCGGTGTCGCTCGCATGGTTCATCGCCCGGTTTCCCGAAAGCGACAAAGGTGCCCAGGCCCGGGCTTGTCTCGGGGAAGTACGTCTGGCCGAGCGGCGTGAGTTGATGAGCCTCGCCCGCTACTACGAAGGCCGGGGGAACATGAAGGCGGCGGAGGTTTACTACCAGCAGTTGGCGACGAAGTTCCCCGACATGACAGATGAGCAGGTCGGTCCAGTGCGATGAAGCCTTTTGGCCTGGGAGGGCGAGCTGGGCTTTGGGTTTTATGGGATTAACGTTTACCTTGTCAATACAAGGCGCTGACAAGGTTCAAGCCTGTCGCTGTTGCCAGAAAGGCCAGCATGTGGCGGAATCGTTTCCAGCGCCCACCTTATGCTCATGGATGCTCCATTCAGCGCCATAACAGGTGACGAAAATGTTTCATCCCACTCATTGGCTCGGAATCTCGCGTGACGGATACGTGCATCGATAGGCGGATACAGAACTCTCCAATCAGAACCAAACTCAATCTCCTGGTTCTGCTTGGCTAATGACACCGCCCCCAATCCCCACCCCAACCCATGAAGAAATATCTTTTATCCGCACTGCTCCTGCTGCTCACCATGGGAGCGGGTTTACAAGCTGCGACTTTGACATCCTCGAATGTCGGAAATGGCCTGACACTTGCAGGCGGGACTACGCCTCTGGCCAGTGGCACGATCCGCTATGGCTATTTTCCGACCGGTTTTGATTACGCTGCGAATGCCGCGAGCTTCACCGCCCTAGATGCGGCCTTCATCGAAGTGGTCAGCTACAGCGGGATTATCAACACCTTCTCAACAGACGGGTTTTTCGAGTTGAATCTGAACTACTCCACTTCGGCCACGTATGATGGTCGCCCTTTTGACTCGACCAGTGGTGCCACGGAGGACACCAGTTCGACCGACATCGTGGGCGAGAAGGTCTATGTCTGGGTTCTCAACAACACGACGGCGTCTGCGGCGAACCAGCAGGCAATTTTCTCGTCGGACATTCGCTGGAAAGATGCGGACACTCTCCCCGACAATTCGACGAGTATGGACATTGACTCCAGCATTCCGGGCATCACCGCCCACATCGGTCAGCTCGCGACAGGTGCGGACATCGGTGCCGGGGCGAACTCCCATGTGCTCCAGCTTGCTGGGGCGGTGGCTCCTTCCAACGTCATCGCTTCGCGCACACCAGCAAGTGCGGACATTTACGTCGGCACCTCGGTGACCTTCAGCTACACGGCGGATGGCGATGCGCCATTCACCCAGAAATGGTTCAAGACCGGCAGCGCCACCGTCCTTGGCACGGGCTCCACCTTCACCATCGCCACCCCTCAGATCACGGACAGTGGCACTTACTATGTGGAAGTCAGCAACGCGGGTGGCCCTGCTAATTCCAGCAACGTCAGCCTGAACGTACTCAGCCCCATCGCCGCATTCACCGATCATCCAGACACGCAGGCGGTGAATGTAGGCGACACGGTGACCTTCAGCGTCGCTGCCACCGGCTCCGGCCCGCTGACCTACCGTTGGTTGAAGGGCACTGCTCCGGTCGTTGGCGCCACCACAGACACACTGACACTTTACGGAGTCAGCCTGAAGGATGCGGGCCTCTACCGTTGCGAAGTCAGCAATGTGGTCGCTACCAAAACGAACAAAGTGCTGAGCAATCAGGCCCTCCTCACCGTTGTTCAGGACAATGTCCCTGCTGCGCGTGTCGTCGCCAAGGAGAACACCAAGGGCTCCGTGACCTTGACACTCAATTACGCCGAGACGGGTGTCCTGCCGGCGAACAAAGCAACGCTTCAGTGGAAGAAGGATGGCGACGTCATCCTGGGTGCAACCACCAAGACGCTGAAGATCACCCCGCTGGCCACCTCTCCGGCTGCCGTGCTTTACACCTGTGAAGTCCAGGCTGCTGGTATAGCCAACCCGGTCGTCGGTGCCTCCACGGAGTTGATCGTCGTGAATCAGGCTCCTCTGATCACCAACCCGCTGGCGTTGAATATGCCAAATGGTCAGGTCGGCGAACCCTACAGCTTCCAAGTGCCGGTCGATGGCACGCTCACGCGCACCCCGGCCATTTTTGCCGCCGTCGGTCTTCCGAAGGGACTGGTGATCGACAAGGTCACCGGCCTTATCAGCGGGCGTCCGCAGGCGGTGACACCAGCGGGCAAAACCGCCAAGATCACCATCACCGTCTCGAACGGAGTGCTTCCGAATGCAACAGCCACGGATGAGATCGTCATCACTGGCATCGCCGACAATCTTGTCGGCACCTGGTCAGGCCCGATCGAGCGCGGCGACCTCAGCCAGGGTCTTGGGGGTCGTTTCGACATGACCATCGCCGCCACCGGGGGCGTGTCTGGAAAGATCACCCTTGGCACCGCAGTCCACAGCTTCGCCGGCGGCTTCGAGTTTGATTCACTGAACGACGTGCATGAGGTTTCCTTCACCGTGCTCCGTGCCATCAACCAGGCGCCTCTCCAGGTGAGCTTCAGCCTCTCTGGCAACAAGTTGGTAGGTGGTGAGATCAGCGCTGGCATGGACACCCCCCTGGCCTTCGAGGGCTGGCGCAATAAGTGGCTGGCCGCTCCGGCTACGGCGAACGCAGTCGGCTACATCGCCCGCTACCACATGCTTCTTGAACTGGCCGTTGTCCTCGATGTCGGTGATCTCGACATCCCCCAGGGCAAAAGTTTTGCCAGCTTCAGCGTCGCCAAAGACGGCAAGCTGACCTTTGCCGGCAAGCTCTCCGACGGCGAACTTATCACCTTCGCTACATACATGGGGCCGAACGGTGAAGCCTTTATCTTCCAGACGCTCTACAAGACGACGACCAAAGGCTCCCTGCTTAGCAATATCTTGATCAACTCCGAAGGCAATGCAGACGCTTCTGACAACACCCTACTGGGAAATGCCAGTTGGAACCGCCCGCCCAACAACGTCAAAAACACGCTGTATGCAGCAGGCTTTGGCCCGGTGGACCTCTCCATCGACGGTGGTGCCTATGTGGCTCCTGTCAGTCCTAAAGTGCTGCTGGACCTCACCCCAGGCACAGACAATGCGACGCTCACAGTCACCGACGCCAACCTGGAAGATCCAGAAACGAATGCGGACGACATCATCGAGGCTGCCAGCATCGCTGTGGGCAGCAAGATCACGGTGGGCAACACGAACGCACTTGGCATCACCATGACCGCTGTGCCTGCCACGGGGGTCATCTCAGGCACCATCAAACCAGGCGCCAAGGCTGAGAAGCTCGAAGGTCTGGTCGTCCCGGTGGACGGTGAACTGCTCGGCGTCGGCTTCTTCCTCACGGACGACAGCTCCTTTGAGCCAGTCCGCAGGCTCTCGGGCGCCTTCACGCTCAGCGAAGCCCTTATGCCATGATCTGAGTCACTGGATTTGATACACTCCAAGGAGCGCCGGAAACGGCGCTCCTTTTTTTACAGCGCCATGTCCAGAAAGCGCTGTTCTTCCGGAAGAAGCAGGCTGCGTCTCAGTTTTTCCGCGACTTGGAAGCCCGCTGCCACCTGTCCGTCGGCAGCTAGCAGTCCAGCCAGCACGGCTTTCTGGCCGTGGGTCAAAAAATCCTCGCGGGGGATGACCTCAGCCAGCAGGTCTTTCAGCCTCGCTGCGTCCTGCATACGGTAAGCGGCGAGCGCCTGGAGCAAGCGGATGGGAGCCTCTTCCACAGGTGCTCCTGCTTTTTCTGAGTCTGCAAACTCCAGATTGATACCCTGCAGCATCTCCAGGTAGCGCAGACGCAGCCGATAGGCATGGTTTTCCGGCCTGAGTTTGTAGAGACTGCGTATGTAGCCGATGAGGCGCTCCGTCATGCCCTGGGCGGCCGCCAGCTCCGCCGCGCGTTCTATGAAGACCAGCGGCCGGCTATGATTGGAGTCCGCGAGCTTGTCGTAGGCATCAAGTGCCAGATCAGCTAGGCCCAGCTTCTCAGAGAGCATGCCTGCTGCCAGCAGCGTTCGCCGGTTGCCGGTCGATTCGAGTTCAAGGCAGGATTTAAGATGCTTTTCGACTGCCGCGCCGCCTGGGTCTTCATGGCTGGCGACTTCGGCTAGCCAGAGCTGTACACGCCCTGCGGAGACAGGCGGCAGATACTCGTCCTCCGTCAGGAGAAGGCGCAGCTCCTGCCAATGGCCGGAGAGGATGAGTGACTGGGCGTGGGCAGCGAAAAG
>JBIKIA010000059.1:0-14030 GCA_044361885.1 Prosthecobacter sp.
TGGGAGACGGCGGTGCCTCCACTGGCTCGGGTTTTTTAGCGTGCAGAGCGGCTACGGCGGCGAGTGAGAGGAGGAAGGGAAAGCGCTTCATGAATGGAAAAAAATGAGAGGATCAGTGGGGCTGAGGTCAACGGCTTCGACAAGAGGCTTCTTCATCAAGCCCGCCAGATCGCAGGGCTTCGCGCATCAAAGTGAAAAAAGGCTTTTTGCGACAGGATTCACAAGATGGGCAGGATGAACAGGTCTGAAAATCCTGTTCATCTTGTGAATTATGTCAATCCGGTGACTGAGGCTAAGCGCTTCAAACGGAGGTCAGACTGGAAGATGTTCGAAGCCCTGAATATCAAAAAAACTCAGCTAGACCTATAACTACAAATCTGCCTCACGGCACTCGCTTGAACTTCTTGAAGTTCGGCTTCCGTTTCTCGACGAAGGCGGTTTTGCCTTCTTTGGCTTCTTCGCTCATGTAGTAGAGGAGGGTGGCGTTGCCGGCGAGGTCGAGGAGGCCCATCTGGCCGTCGCAATCGGCATTCAGCGCGGCTTTGAGACAGCGGAGGGCGAGGGGGCTGTGCTGGAGCATCTCGCGGCACCAGATGAGGGTCTCGGTCTCGAGATCGGCGAGGGGGACGACTTTGTTCACGAGGCCCATGTCGAGCGCTTCCTGGGCATTGTATTGACGGCAGAGATACCAGATCTCCCGGGCTTTCTTTTGGCCGACGATGCGGGCGAGGTAGCTGCTGCCGAGTCCGCCATCGAAGCTGCCGACTTTCGGGCCGGTCTGGCCGAACTTGGCGTTGTCCGCCGCGATGGTGAGATCGCACACGACGTGGAGCACATGCCCGCCGCCGATGGCGTATCCGGCGACCATGGCGACGATGGGTTTCGGCAGGGTGCGAAGCTTGCGCTGGACGTCGAGGATGTTCAGGCGCGGGACGCCGTCGTCGCCGATGTAACCGGCATCGCCACGCACCTTTTGATCGCCGCCGGAGCAAAAGGCGAGCGGGCCTTCGCCACAGAGGATGATGACGCCCACGTCGGCGTCTTCATGCAGGATGTCGAGCGCGATGAGCATCTCCTTCACGGTCTGCGGACGGAAGGCATTGCGCACTTCAGGCCGGTTGATGGTGAGCTTGCCGATGCCGTCCTCGGTTTTCTCAAGCTTGATGTCTTTGAAGGTTTTGATCGTGGTCCACATGGCAGTTGGCGTGATGAGAAGTGTGTTCGTTGCTCTACTCAAGACGGCCCTCCGGTGCAAGCTCGGCGGTGATTAAACCAGCTTGCCCCTCGGCATGTAGTAGCTCGTGCATCTAGTTGTACTTGAAGATGGCGAGGTGCTTCAAGCGTTGTGGAGGTTTGTAGGTGCTGGGATCGAACCAAGGGGCAGCCTGGGGTAAAGAGACGTTGGTGGGAAGGCTGATCGAGCCATCCTGGTTCAGCCTGTACCGACCAGGGTCAGGCGTTTGAAAAAACCAGTATTGCACAGATGGCTCACCGCGAATTCGGGTGGCCCGTTGCTTCACAAAAAGCACCCCAGGCTGCCGTTTGCTGAGGAACTGCTGCTGCATGTCCTGCACTCTCGCGATGAGGTAGGACTGCACGTGTGGCTCCACTTTTGACAATTCCTGTTCCGCTTGTTTCCAGAACGACTCCACATCAGCGGCATTGAAAGGAGCTGTCTCGATGCGCACAACAGTGTCTCCGTCCGGCTCGCCTACTTGCTTTGATTTAGCAGCCTTTAACTCGCATTGCTGAAGAAACTCTTTCGAGTCTGCTTAGCGGCCCTTTGAGCTGCTGCTCAACATAACGCGGCTGGAAAAGAAGCGCCTCCGCCGCTTTCATGGGGGTGACTTCGGGAGGTGAAGAATGTGGCCCCGCCCGTGTGCTCTCCGTGTTTGCGAGAGACTGTATGGGAGATGTGGGGGCAGACTGGTTCGCGGCTGGAGTTTGCTTGGAGGTCTCCTGATAAGTGGCG
The DNA here is from genome assembly GCA_044361885.1 of Prosthecobacter sp. GTDB lineage: Bacteria > Verrucomicrobiota > Verrucomicrobiia > Verrucomicrobiales > Verrucomicrobiaceae > Prosthecobacter. The sequence goes on from JBIKIA010000059.1 coordinate 1,973, forward strand.
GACTGCCAACCAAAAACGACCAGGAATCCGAAGAGAAAGCCTGAGACTACGGACAGCCATGCTGAAACATGTGGTGTGGAGGCCGTGTGCATGGCTTGCTTCATTTCACGCTGGCTAGATGGTAGTAGCGGAAGTCTGGAGACAACGGTGTGGAGATGGGGCCGCCTTCGAAAGTGGTCTCTCCCTGCGGAACACCGACCTGTTCTCCATTGTGATGGTGCCAGTAGTCATCCGGTTTGGTGGTGAGATGGCTGTGAAAGTTGCCTCTACTGGAGGCCGCTTGAGCAAACTGCTGCGTGATAAAAACCACCAGCGACTTGTCTTGATCGAAGATGAACTGACGAAGGAGAAGCAGACTCTGATTTTGAAATTGAATCAATTGCTGCGGCGGGAGGCTCGCTTGAAATTGCGTCAGAAGTTCTCTCAGCATGGTGATCTCGCCAGCGGTTGGAGGGGAAATCTTCACCAATGTCGAGATAACGCCTTCCGTATCGCGGCGCGAGACGATGGCACGCGCCATTTCTGTTTTACGCAGATGCTTGCGAAGTTCCTCCAGTGCGGTCTGCAAGCTGTGTTGAGCACTCTTCTCGTCGGATACCGAACTCTCATGACTTGAATGTCTCATGGACCGCAGAAGCTCGAGCATTTCGTTGTCCTGAGTCTTCACGGGCAGGCCGCCTTCATTGATTGAAATGGGCGATGCAGCCGGGACTGTGGCCGCGGTCTCCCTGGGCTTGATCTGAGGAGTGGCTGTGGTCGGCCCCGAAGGGTTCTTGGTTTGCCAATCTTCACTCGGCAAGACAGTTTTGGATTGATCGGGCGCAGCTCCGAGCCTGTGGAGGAGCGGAAAGGGTTCGTCACGTCCGGCAAAAAACGCCACGCCGCCGCCACACGCGGCTGCCACAACAAAGAAGACGATGTTTTTGCCCAAGTCGCTCATCGCAAGTGGATCAGAAAGTGACCGCCCATCTTTGGGAATGCAACTCTTACATCCTCGGATCTTCGGGGCCGTCGCTCAGAAACAAAAGTGCTGGAGGACAGACACCTCCACCAAAAGGCGCTGCCAAGGTTGGTTTGGAATACGACTGTCAAGAATCGTAAACCACCGTCAACTGCCTCCCGTCTTACGCCTGGAAGCTCGTGTAGCCCTGCAATTCCGCGAGGCGTCCGGCGATGTCGGCTTTCGTCACCTTCTGGAGCTTGTGCGTGCTGAAGGCTTCGCAGGTGTAGCTGGCGGTGACGCTACCGTGGACGACGGCCTGGCGGAGGTCGGCGAAGGTGGGCTTGGTCTTGTCATTGGCGTGCAGCCAGCCGGCCATGCCGCCGAGGAAGCTGTCGCCAGCGCCGGTGGGGTCAAAGACGGAGTCGAGCGGGTAGGCGGAGCAGGAGAAGAAGTCCTCGGGCTTTTCGCCGAAAAGGTAGCTGCCGTGCTCGCCGCGCTTCACGACGACGAAGCGGGGGCCTTTTTCCTGAAGTCGGCGTCCGGCTTCGATGAGGTTGGTGGTCTTGGCGAACTCCTTGGCTTCGCCGTCGTTGATGACGAGGAGGTCGATCTTCTTCAGCACGTCGTGGAGGCGCTCATTGGCGATGCTGATCCAGAGGTCCATGGTGTCGGCGATGATAAAGTCGGCCCCGGTGCATTGCTCGACGGTTTGGATCTGGTTGTCCGGGCTCATGTTCGCGAGCACGGCGATCTTTGCTTCAGCGGCAGCGGCGGGCATTTTTGGCAGCCAGCTTTCGAGGACGTTGATACCCACGGCGTGCGTGGTGCGGTTGTTCATGTCTTCATGGTATTCGCCGCTCCAGGTGAAGGAGGCTCCGCTGCTGCGCTCCAGGCCATCGAGCGTGATGCCTTTGCTGCTGAGGAGGTTGAGATGAGCCTCGGGGAAGTCGTGCCCGATGATGCCGACGAGGTGCACGGGCTGGGTGAAGATGCTGGCGGCCAGGGCAGCATAGGAGGCGGAACCACCGAGCAGGTTTTCCTGCGAATCCTGCGGGGTTTTGACATTGTCCAGGGCGACGGTTCCGGCGATGACGACTGACATGATGGGTGAGCGAGGCTGAGCGTTAGTTTGGAGATGTGAAGGAAGGATTCCTTACTTGCCTCCGCCGGGCACAATGGGAAAGAGTACCTTCCGGAGGGGCGCGGAGTATCCGTGGTCGCTCCGGTGTGTCAATTGCTCTTCCCACTCCCCTCGCCATGCGCTTCACCGTCGTCCTTTTCTTCATCGCGCTGCTGCCGGTGATGATGCTGGCGCACTGGTGGGATTTCGAGGAGAACCAGCAGCCTCGTCTGCGGGCAAACGTGGAGCAGATCCTCAAGAAGGCAGGCATCCACGGTGCCACGGTGGACCTCCGTTACCTGGACCTCAGTATCACGGGAGATGCATCTGACGAAGCCTCGGTGAAGCGGGTCGCGCATGAGATCGGAGACATCGGCGCACTGCGTCTGGTGAGCAATCGCCTCAGCATCCTGGCGCGTCTGAAGGCGCGTCTGGCGGATAACACCCTGACGGTGGAGGGCTGGATGCCGGACAAGGCGGCGGCGGAGTCACTGAAGGCTCTTTTGCAAAAGATCCGCCCGGATTTGCAGATCACTGCAGAGGGACTGAGCACCTCCACGCTCGTACGTCTGCCCGAAGGTGAGAAGCTGCCGCTGCGGGAGGACAGTCCCATGCTCCAGCCCATCATCGAAGCTCTGCACGTGCCCTCCGCGCTAGAGATTGTGCGGCGGGAGGGGCGGCTCCATGTGTCTGGCATGCTTCCCTCGGAGGGTCTTCGCGCAGAGGTGATCGAGGCCATCAGCTCGGGTCCGCACAGTCTGCCAGTGGATGCGGAAAAGCTCCGCGCTACAAAGTTTGCCATCGCCGCACCTTTCACGGCGGATGGCGTGATCGTGCCCTTCCTGCGCAGCTTTTACAGTACGCCTGCTCCCGGGGACTTCAGTGTCCGTGCCGATGGCAACCCGCGTCTCTCTGCCGATGCCACTCGCACGCTGGAGAGCACTTGGCTGACCTTTTTGCGCCCTTTAACAAAGGGCCGCCGCGCGGAGATGCAGCTCACCTATTTCCCCTCACGATATCATTTCCCAGGCCGCCGCATCGAGACCGCCCTTCCCGAGGATGTGCTGCAAACCTTACGCGATGTTTTCGCCGGGCAGTATTTCACCTTCGGTGTCGGCAGCAGCACGCTGAATGCGGAGGAAAAGATCCGTCTGGCCAATCTGGTGCCAGCACTTCTCTCCGCCGGACCAGCGCTGAAGCTCATCGTCGGTGGTCACCCTGACCCTGCTGGCGAGCTGAAGATCGAGGCCGATCTGGCCCGCCGTCGTGCAGAGGAGATCGTCTCCTTCCTGATCGAACAAGGGGCGCCTGCCACGGAAATGCTGCCCGTGGCCTTTGATCCCGTTCCTGTGGGAAGCAAGCACGCTCCCACCGAGATCCGCAGCGTCGAAATCCTGATCCAATGAGCTTCTCCCATTACTGCCTATGAAGATCGAGTTTCCCATCCTCGAGTCCGAGCCGCTTATCTATTTCCTGCTGCACAGCGGAGTGTTCGTGTTTGCTCTCGCCTCTCTCTTTTTCCTGCTCGGCATGTGCATGGGGGCCGCCATCTGGGGTCGATACAAGAAGCATCTCCAGCACATGAAACTGGAAAATATCGGCCAACTGCAGGAGATCGCCGTGCTGAAGCGCAAGCTGGCAGAACAAACGATGCGGCCCTCCACGAGCCCGCTGAATCCTCCGCCCACATTGCTGACCGAAGTGCTGCCCAACATCAGGGAAATTTTCCCCGAACGCACTCTGCCACCCGCAGCACCAGCACCGTCCGCCGCCGCACTGGCACAGCCCGCCGCACTGGCACCTGCTCCCGTTGAAGTGGCGGCACTGCCTGTTCTCCCCTCTGTGGCACCCTTGCCTGAGGTGCCGCCGGTCAGTTCTACACCACCCGCCGAAAAGCCCAAGACCGCCAGCATTCGCCGCCCGACCATCCGGGTGAAGACTAGCAAAATCTCCTCCCCCGAAGTTCCCAAGCCTGCGGCAACACCGGTTCAGGCGAACGGTGCCAGCCTCGCCGCAGAGGATGAGGAAGTGACTCCTTTTGGATTCCTGCTCGGAGAAGCCCCCGAACCTCTGATTCCCTCCTCTGCCGTTTCCGCGCTGGCGGCCATCATCAAGGCACCGCCATCACCTGCTCAGAATCCTGTCCCTGTCCCTGCAGCAACACCTGCACCGCTGCCCACATTGCCTCCAGTTTCTGTGATCCCGACGGTGTTGCCCGAGTTCGATCCTGCCCTGGGGCTTGTTTATAAAATTACGCCACCTGATACGGACGACCTCACCCGCATCAAAGGCATCGCCAGCGTCCTCGAAAAGCGGCTGCATGACCTCGGCGTCTATACCTGGCGTCAGATCGCCTCGTGGGAGGAGCGCCACATCCGTGAGTTCTCCAACCGACTCGCCTTCAAAGATCGCATCGTGCGTGAGAAGTGGGTGGAGCAGGCCCGCAGCTTGAATGAAGCACGGCAGCTCATCTGAGCTTTCTCTTCTGGCAAACACAGCCGCTGTCCGCTATTCACGGCTTATGCGCCTTTGCTTGTTTCTCTTCATCCTCTCCGCTCTGGGCCATCAACTCCCGGCGGCGGACAAACCGAACATCATCCTCATCCTCGCCGATGATCTCGGTTACTCGGACCTGGGTTGTTTTGGCAGCAAAACCATCCGCACGCCGAACCTCGACTCGTTGGCGGCGGAGGGCACGATGTTCACCTCCTTCTACGTTACTCAGGCTGTGTGCAGCGCCTCACGCTCGGCACTGATGAGCGGTAGCTATCCGAACCGTGTTTCCATGCAGGGTGCGCTGAATCACACGAGCAAAGAGGGCATCCATCCCGACGAGCATTTGCTACCCGAGATGCTGAAGCAGCAGGGCTACAACACCGGCGCGCTCGGGAAATGGCACCTCGGCACCACGCCCATGTTCTCGCCGCTGAAGCATGGGTTCGATGAATTCTGGGGCATCCCTTACTCAAACGACAACAGCAAGTACCACCCCAGCCTCGCCGCCGAGATGCCGCCGCTGCCGCTCTATGAAGATGCGAAGGTCATCGAGACAGACCCTGATCAGAGCCAGTTCACCCGACGCATCACGGAGAAGGCCGTGAGCTTCATCCGCAGGCATGAGGCAAAGCCCTTTTTCCTCTATGTGCCGCACGTCATGCCGCATGTGCCCATCTTTGCCTCGGATCGCTTCAAAGGGAAGTCGCCGCACGGGCTCTATGCCGATGTCGTGGAGGAGTTGGACTGGAGCGTGGGCATGATCCTCGCCGCCGTGCAGCAGGCGGGCATCGCGGAGAAGACGCTCGTGATCTTCTTCTCCGACAACGGCCCCTTCCTCAGCTACGGCAATCATGCGGGCAGCGCGGCACCGCTGCGCGAAGGCAAGCTCACGAGTTACGAAGGTGGAGTGCGCGTGCCCTTCATCGCCAAATGGCCCGGCAAGGTGCCTGCGGGCCGTGTTTGTGAAGAACCGATCACGGAGATGGACCTGCTGCCCACGATCTCGACTTGGCTCAGCGCGCCTGCTTTGCCGAACAAAATCGACGGCCGTGATGTGAGAGATCTGCTCCTCGGCAAAGAAGGCTTGAAATCACCGCATGAAGCCATCGCCTTCTACGCTGGCACCGAGCTGCAAGCCATCCGCAGCGGCGCATGGAAGCTGCATTTCGCTCATCCCTACATCACCCCGCATGACACACCGGGCCGCGATGGTAAGCCATCGAACTGGGAAAACATGAAGCCCGCCGCCATCACCCAAAGCGGCATCGCAGGCATCGCCACGCGGCATGGCTACAAGGTCGCACAGCAGGAACTCTCTCTCTACGATCTCAGCACGGATGCCGGTGAAACGAAGGATGTCAGCGCGGCAAATCCCGAAGTGGTCGAGCGACTGAAGAAGCTCGCCGAGCCCTTCCGCGCCGAGCTTGGAGACTCGCTCACGAATGTGAAAGGCACTGCCATCCGTCCGGCTGGCAAAGATGAAAGCTAAGGCAGAGCGTCTTGGACAACATGCAGGATCATCGCATTAGTTTACCCACACATGAGCACCGAATCCCAGGACGAACTTCTCGACGAAGTCCAATCACTCGCACCCCATTCTGTGGCGGATTTGCTTGAGACGAAGTCACCCGAGGAAGGCGTCTTTGTACTGGAGGCGCTGAATCCCATGGTGGCTCAGCAGGTGCTGCATGAAATGCTGGATGAGCATCGCTGCCAGATCCTCGCCGCTGCGCCCATCGAGAAGTCACGCCAATGGATGCACAACCGCCAGTATCCCGAGGACAGCGTCGGCTGGCTCATGGAGCCGCCCGTGGCCGTCTTCCGGCCCACCATGACGGTGAAGGACACCATCGAGGCGCTGCGCAAGCTCACGAAGCGCGCCTTTATCACCTACGGCTATGTCACCGATGAGGCGAACAAACTGCTCGGCGTTCTCGTCTTCCGTGATCTCATGCTCGGCAAGCCCGAGTCGCTGCTTTCCGAAGTGATGTACAAAGACGTCTTCACCCTCGCACCCGACATGGCTTTGACCGCAGCGATGAAGAGCACCGTGAATCGCCATATCCCGGTCTATCCTGTCTGCGATGCCGAAGGCCGGCTGCTCGGGCTCGTGCGCGGCCAGAACCTCTTCGAGGCACGCGCCATCGAGATCAGCGCCCAGGCAGGAACCATGGTCGGGGTGGAAAAAGAAGAGCGCCTCAGCACGCCCATCCTCCGCAGCCTCAGATTTCGCCATCCCTGGCTTCAGATCAATCTGCTGACCTGCTTTGTCGCCGCCGGTGTCGTCGGCTTCTTTGAGCAAACCCTGGATCGCATCGTTTTGCTCGCCGCATTCCTGCCCGTGCTCGCTGGGCAGTCGGGGAACACCGGCTGTCAGGCCCTCGCCGTGGCTTTGCGCGGCATGACCATGGGAGATCTCGGAGATGGGGACGAGCGCCGTCTCGTGCTGAAGGAAGGCGTGCTCGGTCTGCTCAATGGCATGCTCGTCGGCGTCAGCGCAGGACTCGGCATGTATGTCTATGCCACCGTACAGCACAATCCCGAGGCGCTGACTCTCGCCGGAGTTGTCTGGCTTTCCATGGTGGCCAGTTGTGTCACCAGCGGCCTTTGTGGTGCACTCATTCCACTCATCCTTCGTCGCTTTGGTGCTGATCCCGCCACGGCCTCCAGCATCTTCCTGACCACGGCCACGGACGTGGTCAGCATGGGCGTCTTCCTCAGCCTCGCGACGCTGCTTGTGAAGTGATCCAGTCGAGCAACTGCCGCCGCTGCACGGGCAGCCGGCGGTGAAAGTTCTCCTCAATCGCGCGTGCCGACTCGCCCACGCCCGTCGCACGTTCACCAACAAGCCCGAGATCTTCCGCCAGCCGAAGTTCGAAGCGCTCCACCAGCGCACGGCTCGGATCATGCTCCGCCAGATAGTCGAGCGCCTTCACCAGCAACTCATAGATCGCCTGAATCGGTGCATGAGGTTCCACGACGAGCTCCAAGAGCTTCACCAGATACGTCGCTGCTAATACACGCCCATAACTTTGCCGAAGACCGAGGCGCGGATTCGTCCAACGCGCCTCTGCCAGCGTGTGGAGATCCCCCGACTTCGCACGAGCAAAGCGGATCTCTGCCGAGACAAACAGATCCAGCATCCCCGCAAACGCCGACTTCGGACGCAGCGCCCCCTTGGCGATGGTCTTGAACAATCCCATCTCCGGGCAGCACCAATGAACGATCAGCGTCGTCTCTGAGTAGCGCGTGCGGCCGATGATGATCGCCTCCGTTTTTTCCATGAGGCGAGTCTTCCCGCACTGGCTGCACAACTCAAGGATGGAAGTGCCCAGCTTGGATCGCAGTGCAGTGGATGAGACTTTGGTCCTATATCGGAAACCTTGTGAAGGCGGCGGTGCGGCAGCAAATTTCTGCACTTTCGTGTCTGATCCACGTTCCAGCTTTTCCTTTGTTGCGCCGCCACAGAGCTCCTATTTCCTACGCTCCAAGCTGGCCTGGCTTCGCCTCCTTCTCCCCCTCTCGGTGGTGCTGATTCTGCCCGCCGCCTTTGTGACTCTGCTGATTGTTTTAGGCTGGCACCTGACCTGGCAGTTCCACTACGTTGTCGAAGACCTGACGCTGGGGCATGGACCGGCCTGGTGGGCGACCACCCGACTGGGGCTGGTGGCGCTGGGGTTCATTAATTGCCTTCTTCTCTTCAAGCCCCTGCTGGCAGGTGCCCCGCGCCGCCCTTCCACCCGTCAGTTGAGGGCTGCCGGGCACCCGGACCTATTCGAGCTGATCTCTGATCTCACCAAACTGAGCTGCTCCGTCCCGCCCATGGAGGTGCTGACAGACAACTCAATGAGTGTCCGTATGGAGGTGCGTCATGGCTTCTCCGGCTGGCTCAGCCAGGATCTCGTTCTCATCATCGGACTTCCGCTCGCAGCCAGTTGCACCGTGCGGGAACTGGCGGGTGCCATCTGCAATCAAATGGGGCGCAACCCCGCTGGTATTCACGGACTGCTTTTGCAGATCTTCCGTGGCGTCAATGCCTGGCTCGACTGGGCGGTCTGCCGCCGTGATCCCTGGGAGGCGGCGCTGGCCCACGCTGCGAAGGTGGCCCCCAAAAGGACAGCCCGGCGAATGCGTCTGCTGCACGGGTTCATCTGGCTCACGCAACGTCCGGTCTGGGGTTTCATGGCCGTCGCCAAAATCGCCAGCGTAGGTCCGCTGCGTCGCATGGTACGGGAGGCGGACCACTTCGAGGCATTGATCGTTGGTTCGGAGCATTTTGCCGCAGCCCTGCCTGAACGCGGTCGTTTTGAGCGCGCCTGGAAGGAGATCTGCCTCAAGGTCCAGTCTGGCATCAAAGCGGAACGGCTGCCGGACAATCTACCTCTGCTGGCCGCGCGCTTCTCGAAGCCTGCCATGTCAGATCGGAACAGCGTGGACATCGCTCCGGAGGGGTCATTGTTCTGCCCCTCGGACAAAGTGCGTATCGACCTGATCCGCAAACTGAACCTGCCTCCGCTGGTGCTCGGAACCGCAGACGCCTCATGCCTCTTCCGTGATTTCAATGACCTCGCCCGCCAGACCACCCAGTTTTACTACCAGCAGGATCTGGGGTTGAACATCGTCCTCTTCCGAATCGTCGCCGCCGAGGAGATCGTGCAGCAGGGACTGAAAGTCACCCAGCCGCTCAACTCAGTGGTCCGATACTTCCGCGGTCTCGCCCATTCGGACCGAATGCTCTGCGGGCTCGTGGCAGGCAGCAACAGTCCCGTCAATCTCGTGGCTTTGAAAAAAGAGATCCGCGAGTGCCGTGTCTGGATGCGGGAGACCTGTGATCAAATGCGCGCCCTGAGGCATGACTGGAACATGGGCTGGCAGCGCTGCCGTGATCTGGAAATGGGTCACGCCTTTGCCCTCGCCAGGATGCCTTTGGACAACCACCAGTATGGCGTGCGCGAGCACACCCCGCCGCTCTATCGCGAGGAGCTCGAGCGTCAGGCTGTGTCCATGGAGTTCACAGAAGAGTCGCTCGTCATGTATGAAAAGCGTCTGGAGTCACGCTTCACCGCCGCGCTGGGTCTGCTCTCTCTCACACCTGTGCACCGACTGCCGGAAGTGCTCCACAAAAGACAGGCCTACCTGCCGGACCAGACCTGCCTCTATGTCGTCCTCTCCATGCAGATGGCGGAAATGCGACGACTCATGACCCTCTTCAACGCCTATCAGGCGCTCGGCATATGCCATGTGGATGCGACCGAAAACCCCTCTCTGCTGGAAACTCTGCGCTATCTGACACCCAGGATTGGCTGGTTCGTCTTCAATGCACTCACGTCTCTCCGTGCCATGTCCTGTAGGCCAGATCTGGGGCCTCAGGTGCCATGTCTGGCTGCTTACCTCGCCGGGATGCCTGCGGAAACTGCCATCGGCATGCTGAATCAGGACTGGGCAAACCTCGGGCTCAGGCCTGGGCTGGGCATTTTGGATGCCGTCAGATTAGGCGCCACGGTCGAGCACTTCGTCGATGCGTATTTCGAACTCTATCACCATACTTTTGAATGGCTAGCAGCCACGGCTGAGCTGTCAGAGATTCATTTGCTTGATGCTGAAGCACTCGAGCCAAGCCTTGCTGCATGACCTGAAGCGTCAGGGCTGGAAGTTCGCCTTCTTTGCATCGCCACCCGCCTCGATGAAGGCCAGGAGGTCGAGGATCTGCTCGGCTTTCAGAGCATTCAGCAGACCCGTGGGCATCGGCGATGTCTCTAACACACTTCGTTCCTTGATCAGGCTTTTGCCGATCTCCACGGTTTCAGGTGAGAGCGGGTTTGGTTTCAAGACGACGCGTTCATCGTCCTCGCTTTCGAGACTGCCCATCACGTTGCTGCCATCGACGCGCTTGATCATCACGAAGCGGAATTTCTCGTCCACGATCTTCGAGGGATTTAGGATGTGGTCCAGCAGGTCACGCCGCCCGAAGCGTGCCGACACCTGCACCAGTTCCGGGCCAAACAAGCCCGCTGGCAGGCTGCGATCTGTGCTCATCGTGTGGCAGAAAACGCACTGAGTGGCGATGGCAGCCGCCTTGCCCTTTTCAAAGGAGCGCCCTTTGCCCACTTCGGCGAGTCGCGGCTCCAGATCCTCCAGCTTCCACTCGCGGAAGGTGTGCCCTGGCATGGCGTGCGATGATAGCGCGGCAGGTTTCGGCGAATGGATCACCTCGGCGAGCTTTGACATCTCTTCGGTGCTCAGCGCTGCCGCCAGCTCGCTGCGAGTATCCGAGATGCTTTTGAAGTAAGTGCTCGCCCCATTGTACTTCTCTGCACGGTTCAGCGCCTCAAAGACGATGCGCTTCGACTCCAGCGACCAGCCCTCTTTGAGATAGCGCAGATGCATCGGGTAAAAGATCAGATCCTCACTCGCCGTCGCGTCACGCAGCATGGGCAGTGTCTTCGCCAGCACCTGCTTTGAGCCGAGTCGAATGAGCAGGCGGCAGAGTTCTTGGTTCATCTCGCGCGTCGTCGCGGAATAGAGCTGCTCAAGCCAGGCGAGCAGCCGCGTTTGTTCTTCAGTCGAGGCATCACCAAGTCGGGCAAGAGTGACGCTGAGCGTGCGCAGGGTCGCGAGCTTCTGCTCCTCACTAAGGTCTTTGAACGAGAGAGAATCCAACCTCGAGAAGATGCCTGCTCGATCACTGCTTTCACCGACACGCGCCAAAGCCAGACAACCGAGGATACCGCGCCAGCCTGGGGATTCTTCGAGGATCTCCTTCTTCCACAGCTTCGTCGGCGCACGCTCCAGGGCCAACCTTGCGGCATGTCGGATGTGCTGATCAGCATGTTCGAGGTGCGTGATCACATTGAAAACCTCCTTCGCATCCTTTGGCCACACCTTCTCCATCTCACGGCGTAGCGCCCGCAGTTCCTTGACCTCTTGACCTTCCATTTGACCTGATTGCCCCGTCTGCCCACTCCACGTCACCCGATACACGCCACTCTGCGTCCCGCGCCCACCGGTGACAAACCACAGCGCACCATCCGGCCCCACACACGCATCCGTGACGTTCAGAGGACGACCCGACACAAAAGTCTCTTGCGTGCCCGTGTAGCTAGCGCCTTTCGCCTGCATGTGGACGGCAATGATTCGCCCGTAGCTCCAGTCGAGGATGAAGAGCGCGTCTTCATATTTCTTTGGAAACTTCGTGCCATAACCAAAACAGATGCCGGTGGGCGATGACAGGCCGATGTCCACCACGCTCGGCAGTATATCCACATACCACGATGGGAACCTGCCCGTGCCGCGTCGCCAGCCGAAGTCCGCGCCGGGCACCACATGCAGTACGCGCGTGGGCATGTACCAGGATGTTCCCACATCGCGCTCCATGTCGGCATCGAAGGTGAAAAGTTCGCCGTCGCGATTGAAAGCGATGTCGAGTGGGTTGCGCAAACCTCCTGCCACCAGTTCGATGCGGCTCGTCTTCGGATCATAGGCGATCACATGCCCAGCAG
>JBIKIA010000448.1:0-4292 GCA_044361885.1 Prosthecobacter sp.
TCGTCATAGCTGGCCGAAACGCCCGCTGGAGGCGATTCGTGGCCGAGGATTTGCAGTTCGACGACCTCGACTCCGGGCAGATAAAGCCCGGCCATGGTGATGCCTTTGACCTGCACGCGGTCGCCGACACGAAGGTCATTGCGAGCCGGTTTGAAGTGCAGATGCGTGCCTGCGGTGTCGTCCTGCACAAACACGGTGCCGCCGCTCTCGACGAAGCCGACGACGGCCGTGAGCTCGACGGGGAGTTTTTCCAAACTGCGCTCGTAAGGCAGCGTGCGGATGTCGAGGGCGCGGGTGAGCTGCGCACGAACGGTGCCTTGGAAGACAAGGGCAAAGCAGGCGACTTGAAGGAGCCTGTTCATGCTGGGGAGTCAGTCATCCGTGGACTCAAGCGCTGATTTGCAGTGTTTGCAGCCTGCGGGTCGCCCCACTTTCGTGAGGGGATTTTTTCCATTCACAGCTCGGGCACCTGCCCGACGATGCGCGGGGCGAGGCCGACGTTGGTGAAGGTCTCAGTGAGTTCCTCGAGGGTGATTTTGCCGCGCTCGTTGATCTCGAAATAGACGAGGTCGTGGTGGGTATCGACCTTGTAGCGGACGTGCGGCAGGAGATCCATCTGATCGCGGAACTGCATGAGTACGGTTTCGTCGCGGAGGCCGGGGGCGTAGATTTCAAGCTCGATCATGGGCTAGGTTCTAGCCGGTGCTGTGGCCTGAGGGCGAGCAAAAAATAGGATCTTAGCTGCGGCCGCGCTCATTGAAGCGGGCGACGACGCGCTGGGCCTCGCGTTTGTCGGCTTTCTCTTTGTCGGCTTCACGCTGATCTCCTTTGGTTTTACCACGACCGACGCCGATCTCGATTTTGAACCGGGAGTCCTTCCAGTAGGCGCTGAGGACGGGGAGAGAGAGACCTTTGACCTGGGTTTCCCCGAAGAGCTTCAGGATCTCGCGCTTGTGCAGGAGCAGGCGGCGGGTGCGGCGGGGTTCGTGCTGGGTGAAGCCATCGGCCTTGTCGTAGGCCTGTATGTCGAGGTTATAGAGCCAGACTTGGCCACGCTCAACCCTGGCGAAAGCATCGCTGATGTTCAGGCGGCCTTGGCGGATGGATTTAACCTCGGTTCCCCGGAGTTCCACGCCCGCTTCGTAGCGTTCGAGGATTTGATAATCCCGGAGCGCTTTTCGGTTGGTGGCGATTTCGTCAGACATACGGCGGCGGGGTTTGAAGAGGCCGCCTGTTTGAAGAGATCGGCTTACTCAGCCGGTTCTTGGATCTTGATCTTGCCGTGGATGATCTCAAGCAGAGCGATGTCAGCGTCACGGAGACCTGGACGGCGCTCGACGAGCGGGGATCGGCCACTAGCGAGTTGTTTGACGCGCTTCGAGACCATGTTGATCAGGATGGGCGGATCTTTGATGATCTGGGCGGCTTGTTCGACAAGTTCGGCTTTCATCGGCAGTAAGGGGGACGGGGGCTGGCCCGGAGGCCGGGCGGAAGGGGGGCAGAGAGTAGTGGGGTCTGCCGATCTGGCAAGCGGGAATTGGGCCTCAGACAAGTGGAGAGCTTCAAAGCTGGTTCAGCAGGTCGCGCTGATGGCGGTCGGCATCGGTGAGGAGCTTGGGATCGAGGTCTTCGAAGACGCGGAGGGCGAGGTCGGGCTGATGGGCAGCGAGGTGAGACTGGATGAGGCGACGGGCAGCGGCGGTGTCACCTGGGAAACGCTTGAGATAGGCCTGCCAAAGGCTGGAGGCGGAGCCGGGTTTGGCGGCGGCTTCGGCGAGGGTGGCGGAGAAGTGGAGATCGCGGTTTTTGGGCTCCTGGCGCAGGGATTCGATGACGATGCGCCGGGCAAGTGGGGCACTCTGAGCCAAGGCGAGCAGGGTAGGGCTCAGCGCTGGATGGGTGAGGGCTTTGCCGAGGAAGTCGATGGCCTGGGCGCTGCGTTTGGACTCTTCAGCTAGGAAACAGATGCGGGCGAGGGCGCTAGGTTCACCCGTGGCGGCGAGGCGGAGGCAGGCTTCAAGGGCGCTTTGTTGTGGAAGTGCGCCGTCGGCAAGGGCGGCGTATTCGCGCAGCCAATGGGAATACTCAGGGTCGATCTCGGCGTGGGTGAGGAGCTTGGCGGGCGGGAGTTTGTGCTCGGGGTAGGTGGCGAGGAGCTTTTCGATCCAGGGCAGGATCTGAGTGGGCTGACCGCAGGTGCGGGCACTCATCAGGCCGTGATTGAGGATGGTTATAAACTGGGGATCTTCGAGTGGTGTGTTGCTGAGGCGGTCGAGGTGGATGGAGAGAGCTTCTTCGGAACGGTGGAGACGCAGGAGGTAATAGGTCTGGAGTTCACGTGCTTCGGCGAGATCGGCGGAGGGGGTGTCTTTGCCGTGGGCTTTGAGCCACTCACTGATGCTCGTGAGGGCGGCGGCGGGTTGATTTCTTTCGCGGGCGATTTGGACGTAGGTGCGGGTGAGGTTCCACTTGGCTCCGGGCGTGTCGATGGCGCGTTCGAGGATGTCCATGGCGGTCTCGAGATCCCGCTGGCTGCGGGCGCGTGCGGCGAGTGTCTCGAAGGCGTAGAGGCGCATGGTGTCATCGAACCGATTGCCTGAGGCGGCGATCATGAGGTGGGCTTCGGCGGTGGAGGTGCCTTTGCCGCCTTGGCCGAGCCAGCCGAGTAACAGGGAGTCGCGCAAGGAACCTGCGTCGCGGAGCATAGGGCTGTCCTGAATCGTGATTTCCCGGAGCTGCTTCATGGGAGCGAGGCTCAACCATTGATCCACGAGCGCGAGCCGGTCGTCCGCGAGGAAGGCGATGCTCATCAGGATAGGCTGGGCGGTCTCGCTGGGGACTTTCACCAGATACTGGGTCAGACGCTCGATCTGCGGCGTGCGGTGGTCTTCCACCACGGGGGCGGGGCGGAAGCGCCAGGCCCAGGCTCCGGCGAGGGTGATGTAAAGGAGGGCAAGGAGGAGGAATTTGAACATGAGCGGCGGGGATCAGCGCATGGCGGCCTTGGGTGTCTCCGGCAGGATGCGTAGCTGGACGGTGGACTGGCCGGGGACGATGAATTCGATGCGGCCCTCGGTGTCAGCCATGTGGTATTCGGGCAGACCGTTCGCCAGCATCTGGCACATGGTGCCGGGCCTCATGCCCTCGAAGGCAAACTCGACGGGGCGCGTGTGGGCGACTTGCAGCAGGGCACGGCGGCTGCCTGCTTCCAGGTAGCGGACGCTGGCGCTGGAGGTGGCCAGACGGAGGTAATCGGCCTCGGGCTCGGTGCGCATGACCAGATCGGTGCGGCGCAGACCGAGGGTGTGGATGTAAATCTGGTCTCCCTGGCGGACGAAACCGGATACTCCGGTGCAGCGCGCGAGATCGGGCACCCCGGCAGTCACCGGGAGGCGCAGGGTGCGGGCAAAGCCTTCATTGACGATGATCCAGCTGCCATGGCCGGTCTGGAAGATGCGGGTCCGGGCGGCATCCCTCATGATGCGGGCGTAGTGCCCGGCGGTCACGGCCTGGAGAGGCTGGGAAGCGCACCAGTCGAGCAGGCGCTCGACCTGCTTCAGAGTGGAGGCGCGTGCGGCATCGTGGAAGCTGAGGCTGAGCTGCACGGGGCTCAGCCAGCGGTGCTGTCCGGTGCGGTGAGCTTCGTTGATGAAGGCTTCGACTTCGGGAGTGCCCTGAGCCAGAGAACTGCGAGTCATGAGGGTGGAGAATTGGGCACTGATACCCCAGCTCCGTGGGGAAAGAGCGGGGGTGCGGCCTGCGAGTGTGGTCTGCGTTTGAAGGATGAGATTCTCCACTCCCATGTCACGGGAGAAGGCCACGGCTTCCTTGCTGGGGAAGCTGTCCTGGGGCCAGCTCATGAGGCCCATGGCACGATCGGGGTTGAGCAACTGGTGATGGAGAAAGGCGAGTGAGCCTGCGACCTCGCGCTCCAGCATGAGCGGGGTGTTTTTGGCCGAGGCATTGAGCGTTCCGCCGACCGGCTTGCGGCCTTCCCAGGAGGTCGGGCGGCTCAGGCCACCGGAGGCGGCCTCCACGGAGGGGAGGGCAAAGATGGCGCGCGCAGCTTCCTGTAGACGCATGGCCTGGCGAGGGTCTTGCCCTGGGGTCCAACCACGCAGATCGCCCTCACAGACGGCGACGGTCATGGGGAGGGAATATTTATCGATGACTTGCTCCAGCATGACCTCGGCGGCGACAGGCAGACCGGGCTGATCACTGGTTTCGGCGAAGCCATCGGCCTCAATGTGAGTGATGAGCAGACGTTGACCGTCCAGACTGGTGGTGTCCAC
>JBIKIA010000060.1:0-13982 GCA_044361885.1 Prosthecobacter sp.
TATTACGTGATGGAAATGACACCTCCATCGTGTCGCGGTGGAGGTGATGACATGTTTCCAACAAAGAGCCAAGGCATGGCATGGCATCTGCGGTCACGAATGATCCCCCCATCGAGCCCAGTGTGTTGGAAACCGTGACCTTCGTCTTCACCGGCGGAGGATTTCAGCATCTTGGGCAGCCTCTCGACGGACATCGACTCCCCCCATCATGTCCTCGTATTACCTCTCGACGTCGTCTATGCGCCGTCACCTCCTTCATCGTGTCGTCTCACTGGTCTATCTGACTTTGTCATCGACACTCGTCCATGCCCAGTTGGTATGGGATGCGAATAACACTGGAAGCGGCCAGCCTAATGGTGCCGGTCAATGGCTTGGGGCCAACCAATGGTGGAATGGCTCCGCGAATGTGAACTGGGACAATAGCGGCAGCACGATCGCGCAGATGGGCATCACAGGTTCGACGCTCGTCTCCAGCAATACGGTGACCATCACCAGTGGCACGGCCAATGTCGGCGGCGTGAATTTCATGGGCTTCTCAGCCGGACCTGGCACGGGGCAGCAATACAGCATTGCAGGCTCCAGTGGGACGCTGAACTTCGGAGCTGGTGGCATCATCAATGCGGCGGACTTGAGCAGCACGGGGAGCAACTTCATCACCTTTGCCAGCACTCTGCTCGTCACGGGGAGCAATCTCACGATCCAGAAATCTGGCGGCACGGCCCAGCAGTTCATGCGCTTCGACATGGCCTCGAACCCCGGCCTGACGGGGACGCTGACGATCAAAGGCAACAACGGAGGTGTCTTCTTCCGAAGTGCTTCTCCAAACACCTTCGCGGCGGTTTCGAATGTGGTGGTGGAGACGGACAGTACGTTTTCCGTCGTGGGTGCGGGCACTTACGCCATGCCGATCAGCATCGCGGGCACCGGTGGCAACGGCCAATATGGAGCCATCCGTGTGGACACGAGCGGTATTACTCTGGCGGGCCCCATCACGATGACGGCCAATGCTGCGATCCAGACCAACACAGCGGGCGTCACAGGAACGGTGATCACAGGCGGCATCAGTGGAGCGTTCGGGTTTACCCGGTTCGCGACTGGCAGCGGAGTCGGGACGCTGGCTTTTCAATCGGCCAATACTTACTCGGGCTCCACCACGCTGGGCAGGTCTGGCGTCTTTGCAGGAAGCGTGACGATCCTCGACTTCGCCGCCGTCACGGCACCCACGGACAATATTTTATACAATGGCGTCGGCACGGCAGGGGCACTGAACATGATCGGTGGAAACAACTCCTCCACCGTGCTGCAACTGACGGGCAAGGCGGGAACGACGAACTCGCAGAGCTTTGGCAATCTGACTCTGGCAACGGCGGGTACAGCGGGAGGCACATCGGTGATCAGTCTGAACTCAGGAGCTGGCGGGCAGATGAATCTGAGTTTGGGAACGATCACGAGGAGCGCTTCATCGACGCTGGCCTTTGTGGCCCCGGCATCCGGCAGCATCACGACGACTCAGGCGAATGGGCTTCTCGGCCCGTGGGCGACATACCGAAGCGCCTCAGGGGTGATGAACTGGGCGCGTGTGACTTCAGGCGTGGTCGGGGCATTTTCAGCTGATCTCCAGCAAGTCACTGGAACGGCAATCTCCGCGCTCGCGGGTTATTCATCCGCCAGTCACCTGGAGCTGACGGACAGCTCGACGGGGTCGGTCACGCTCGGGGCTGCGACGACGAATCTGGCCACGATGACGATGAATGATCAGTGCATGGATCGCGTGGTGGATCTAGCCGGGCAGACGCTGAGATTTGGCTCCACCGATGCTACTTCCACAGGCGGCATCCTGCTGGCTTCGGATGCGCGGAATCTGACGATTGGTGTCGTGGGTACGGCGGGAACGGTGACCTCAGGAGGGCCGAACAACACCACGGCGGGCCAGCTTTTTCTGACGAATGCTTCAACGAGTTCCACGATCACGGTGAACTCCATCATC
Organism: Prosthecobacter sp.; assembly: GCA_044361885.1. GTDB lineage: Bacteria > Verrucomicrobiota > Verrucomicrobiia > Verrucomicrobiales > Verrucomicrobiaceae > Prosthecobacter. The sequence continues at coordinate 1,988 of JBIKIA010000060.1, forward strand.
GCAAACAATGGCACGGGTGTGGTGACGCTTTTCGTCAACGGTGCGCCGGCTTCCAAAGTCGTGCTGAGTGGAGCAAACACCTACAGTGGCGGGACGACCATCGCGTCTGGCGTGGTCGAGATGAGGAATGCGGCGGCACTGGGAACCTCCGGCACCGTCAGTCTCATGGAAGGAGCGGCAATCCAGCTCGGGGGAGGAGTCAATGTAGCGCGCGCGGTGACTGTGGGCGGTCAGGGAGTGGCGAATACAGGCGCGATACGAAACACGGCGGGGAATAACAGTTGGACGAACACCATCACCTTGGTGGCACCCACGCGTTTTCACTCGGATCAGGGCACGCTGACGCTCACAAACTCGGTAGGAGCTACTTCAAACATCCTGAGCGGCTCGCATAATGTGGTTTTCAGCGGCTCGGGCAATCATGTGGTGGGCAGTCGGCTCAACATCACCAGTGCCACTTTGACCAAAGAGGGCAGCGGGATGCTAACGGTGAGCGGAGACAGCGGCACGGTTTTCACAGGAGCTTCGACGGTGACGAGCGGGGTGCTGCGCTTTGCCAGTAACAACGCTCTGAGCACCTCGGCCATCACGGTGAATGAGAGCCTCGCGCTGGGGTCCGCCCTGGAGCTGACGGGCGGCATCACGGTGGCAAATGGGATCACCTTCAACGGCAGTGGATCGAATGCGGGCAATGGAATCAATGGCTATGGAGCCATCCGCAACATCACGGGGAACAACACGCTCAGCGGCACTCTTTCCATCGGTCTGGACAGCACCGGGCCGCGCATCTCGGCAGATGCTGGCACCACGCTCACGATCGGCGGCACGCTCCGCACCGGAGCCACGGCGGCGGCCACGCGCTACGGTCTGCTGGGAGGTGCGGGCACGATCAACGTCACCGGCAGCATCACGAATGGCACCACGGCGGCGACCTACATCACCGGCATCACCAAGATCGAAAGCGGCACGGTGAACCTGCGCGGGACCAACACCTTCACGCCCAACGTTGCCACGCCGACCACTGTGCTGGTGAATGTGCGCGGAGGCACGCTGAACCTCGACTATGCCAATGCCACGCCGACGAGCGGCATCATCCTCGGCACGAACAATCTCGGGCTCGGCGGCGGTGTCGTCGCGAATGGCGGCTCCGCACTGGGCGGAGGCACACTGCTCATGACTGGGAAGGCGACGACGATCAATGTGCAGAGCTTTGCAGGCACCACGCTCGCGGGAGGTCGCAGCGCCATCACCGTCGTTTCTGGCACGGATGGCTCCGCCAGCTTGGCGCTGGGGCCGATCACTCGTGGCACGAGTTCCGGCAGTGCAGTGAATCTCACCCTTCCCACCAGCGGCAGCATCACGACGACCAGCATTAACTCGAATGGCATCCTCAATGGCGGCATGACCATCGGGAACAACACCTGGGCCACCTCAGCGGCCGTGCAGACCACGGGCGTCACTTGGACGGATGTCGGCGACACGGTCTCTTTAGCAGGTCTGGCAAACGGCACCCAGGTCAGCTTCTCAGGCACTGCCCCAGGCGGACTCACGGCAGGTGTGGGCTACTATGTCGTCGGTACGACCGGAACGATGGTCCAGCTCGCTGCCACGGAAAACGGTGCGCCGCTGGCAATCACCAGCAGCGGAACCACCGCCACGGCAAACCAGGCTGGAGCCATCACCGGGCTAGCCACGGGCAGCTACAGCACGACCTTTGTCGCCAGTACTAATGTCGATGCCGCCGGAGGTCCGGTCAGTCAGGGCACGATCACGACGAACTCGCTGCGCTTCAATGCCGCCGGAGGCACCGTCCTCAGCCTCAGTGGCAATCTGACCAACAACAGCGGAGGCATCCTTATCACGCCAGATGTCACCGGCGATGTCACCTTTCAGAGCACCACCACCGCAGCGCGCACTCTCTCCAGCAGCACACCAGCGGACTTCACCGTGCATCATCACGGCTCAGGCATCCTGACCTTTGCCTCGACAATCACTTTGAGCAATGCGGCGGGCTTCACAAAGACGGGCGCTGGCACCATGACCTTTGCAGGCACCACGGCATCCACAGGAGTACAAATCCGCGCCACTGAAGGAAACCTAAACTTCGTCGGCACGAATCAATTCACCTCGGCCACTGACCCGACGCTGTTCTTCGGTTCCGCTACCACGAGCACGAAGGTTTCGTTCGGGAACAACGCCACGGCTGGCTCCGAAACTCTGGCGGGCATGTATGTCCTTGGCAGCGGCAGTTCGCTGGTCGGCAGCGGTTCAACCTTCTTTACCCTCGGCCTGCAAAGCTCGCTCACGACAGATCTGCGGAATCTCATGATCGGCGGCAGCGGCACGAACGAGAACAACCTCAACTTCGAAGCCTACTCCGGCGGCACGGTGCTGATGGGCTCTGCAAACAGCTACACAGGCCGCACGAATATCGGGAGAGCCATCATGGAGGCCAGCGTGATCGCCAATGCCGGAGTCGTGAGTTCGCTCGGCACGGGCACCAGCTCGCCAGACATCCTGATGAATGATACCACGTCCACATCCGCAACGGTTTCCACTTTGCGCTACATCGGCAGCACAGATGCGAGCACGGACCGCGTCGTCCGGCTTTTCACGAATGGCATCACGATGCCCAGCCTGGTCGCCGGGATCGAAAACAACGGCACCGGATCGCTGAAATTCACCTCTGCCTTCACCGTGGGCGGCGACACGACACTCGCACGCACTTTCCGGCTCAGTGGCACGCATACCGGGGCCAATGAGATCGTCGGCATCGGCGAAACACCGACGAGTGTCCTGACGCTCGACAAAGCAGGCACCGGCACCTGGTCACTGACGGGAGACAGCACCTACACAGGCGGCACGACCGTGAGCGATGGCACGCTCCAACTCGGCAATGGAGGAGCTTCAGGCAACATCGGCAGTGGCAGCATCGCGATCAGCAGTGGCGCATCTTTGAAGACCCACCGCAGCAACACTGTGGAAATCACCAACGTGATCACTGGCAGCGGCGCTGTCGTCGTCGCCAATTCAGGTGCTGGCGTGACCAAGCTAAGCTCGAATGCCAACACTTACTCAGGAGGCACCACGGTCAGCAGCGGCACGCTCATGGTGACGAACACCAGCGGCTCAGCGACTGGCACGGGAGCAGTCACCGTGATGAGCGGAGCCACGCTGGCGGGCAGTGGCCGCATTACCCCGGCAGCAGATGTCTCCGTGATGATCTGCGGGACTCTCGCGGTGGGTGAATCTGCCAGTAGCTCCTCCCTGCTCAGCATCGCCACCAGCGGCACCGGGGCTCTGATCCTGGATGGTGGCAGCACTCTGGCCTTCAACCTGTTTGGCGGTTATGGCCTGGGCAATAACACCTCCACTCCTGCCAGTGCTGACCTGCTGAGTGTAGGAGGCACTTTGCAGATCAATCCTGGATCCGTCTTCCGCGTGACGGCAGACAACTTCACGGGCTGCGCGGGCGGAGATCAATGGAGGCTGATCGACTGGGCGACGCTGGGCGGCGCAGCGAGCGGCACCTTCACCACTTTCGATCTTCCCATGCTGGATGGAGGCCTGATGTGGAATACCTCCATGCTCTACACGCTCGGCACGGTCAGCATCGTGCCTGAGCCCAGCCGCGCTGTTTTGCTGCTCCTGGGCCTCGGAGCGGCACTGCTGCGCAGGAGGCGCTGAGCTAAAGTTCTCCACATTGAAAGGCTGGCAGCATTTTTGAGTTTCTGCATGGGTTATGAACTCCCGCGAAAACCAGCCCGACTCTGATCATCAATCGCCTTCGGGTGTAAGCATGAGTGAGGACGAAATTTGCCTCCTCGCAGTGAGGTTTGAGCGTGGAGATATGGAGGCTGTTAGTTTGCTCTTTCGCGCTCACCTGCCTCTGGTTGTCTCGTTGGCAAGACAGCATGTCCGAGTGTCTGTCGTTTCATTGAGCAGACTCATCGCCGCCGGGAATGCCGGACTTATGAATGCCATCAAGACCTGCGTCCCTCTTGAAAAAGGATCTCTTACTGAACATATCCGGCAGCAAATCGAAGCCTCAATCCGACAGTCCCTGGCTCAGGCAATGGCTGGCGGTGTCATGAAGTGGTAGCTGGATGCTGTCCTCTGGGAGAGTGCCCTGAGCTGGCTACGAGATTGCTTCACCGGAGGCGCTAAGTCAGCTAACCCAACACCTTCTTCCGCACGATGTCGGTGACGATTTTGGGGTTGGCTTTGCCTTGGCTGGCTTTCATGGCCTGGCCCGTGAACCAGTTCATGGCCTTGTCGTTGCCAGCTTGCACCTCGGCGACTTTGTCGGGATTGGCAGCGAGGATCTGCTCCACGATGGCTTCCAGGGCTCCGGTGTCGCTGACCTGCTCGAAGCCTTTGACTTTGATGATCTCGGCGGCGCTTCCAACATTGGCGAACATCTCGGCGAAGACTTCTTTGGCTTGGTTGTTGGAGATTTTGCCCTCCTCCACGAAGGCGACGAGCGAGCTGAGTGCCTCGGGTTTCACGGGGCAGGCGGTGATGCCGCCTTCGCTGTCTTTGAGGATGCCGAGGAGGTCGTTGATGACCCAGTTGGCGAGCTTTTTGGCAGGCACTTTCGTGTCGGCGGCCACGGCGGCTTCGTAGTAGGCGGCGAGTTCCTTTTCACTCGCGAGCACGCCGGCATCGTAGGCGCTGCAGCCGTAGTCGGATTCAAAGCGGGCGCGCTTTTCATGCGGCAGCTCGGGGACCTGCGGCCTCATGCGGGCGACGAGGCTCTCGGTGCGCAGTGGGATGAGGTCGGGGTCGGGGAGGTAGCGGTAGTCGTGCGCGTCTTCCTTCGTGCGCATGAGGGTGGTTTCACCGCGATCATCGTCCCAGCGGCGCGTGCTTTGGATCAGCTTTTCACCGCGATTCAGGGCCTCGGTCTGGCGCTCGGTCTCATACTTGATGGCGCGGCGCACGGCGGACATGGAGTTCAGGTTTTTCAGCTCGATCTTCGAGCCGAGTTCCGTCTGGCCTTCGGGGCGAAGGCTGATGTTCACGTCGCAGCGGAGGTTGCCCTTTTCCATGTCGGCATCGCTGACGCCGCCGTAGATGAGGATTTGCCGCAGGCTGGTGAGATAGGCGAATGCCTCCTCGGCGCTGTCGATGTCGGGATCGCTGACGATCTCCATGAGCGGGGTGCCGGCGCGGTTGAAGTCGATGGTGGTGAACTTGTCGTGGTGGGTGCTCTTCGCCACGTCCTCTTCCAAATGGATGCGCGTGAGCTTCACCACCTTGCCCGGACTGGCGATGCTTTTTTGCGCGTCTTTCGGGTAGGCCAGATCATACAGCGGCACGCCGCCGCCGACACAGAGCGGCAGGTCGAACTGCGTGATCTGGTAATTCTTCGGCATGTCCGGGTAGAAGTAGTTTTTGCGGTCCCACTTCACGATGGGCGGCGTCACGCAGCCGAGCATCATGCCGGTGAGGATGGTCTTCTCGATGGCGCCTTCATTTAAAACTGGCAGCGCGCCCGGCAGGCCGAGGCAGGTGGGACAGGTGAGGGTGTTCGGCTCTGCGCCAAACTCCACCGGGCAGGCGCAGAACATCTTGCTCTGCGTGGTGAGCTGCGCGTGGACTTCGAGGCCGATGGTGACGATGTACTTGGGCATGACGGGCCGCGATAGTGGAATCCCTTCGCCCCGATGGCAAGCGGGCATCAGCCGAGAACGGGTGGCAGAGCGTGCAAGTAGTCGAACCACTCGGCGGCTAGCTGCCACGCATTACCCTCGTTCGATTTGGGAAATGCACGTGGGGTGTTGACCCCATGGAAATCAAAAGTTCGGCAGGTGTAGGAGTCTTGGACAGCAGACCATAACACCTATGCCCGACCTATGAACGCCTTCCTCTCCTTCAATTCTTTGCCGAAAATCATGAGGCAAACCCCTCGGTGCCTCATCCTTATCGCAGCTGTACTCACCGAGCTCCAAGTCTCGGGCGTGGAAGCTCCAGTTAACTTGGGACAGGCTTTCGATTTCGGTGTTCTAGCAGGCTCGGGGATTACGAACACGGGGCCCACCACCATCATCGGAGATGTGGGAAGTTTGCCGACCTCCACCATTACGGGCTTCGGCTCGGTGACATTGACGGGGACGAATCATGCGGGAGATGGCGTCACCCTGGCGGGAAAAAGTGCTCTGCTCACCGCTTACAATGACGCCGCTGGCCGACTGCCGACGATCAGCTATGCGCCAATCTTTGATCTCGGCGGACTGACCCTGGCACCCGGCGTACACACGGACACCACTTCCTTTGGGATCACCGGCACCTTGACGCTGGATGCTCTGGGTAATCCGAATGCCGTCTGGATTTTTCAGGCTGGCTCCACTCTCATCACCTCGGTCGGCAGCATGATCAATCTGATCAATGGGGCTCAGGCGGGGAACATCTTCTGGCAGGTCGGCAGTTCCGCCACGCTCGGGGTGAACTCAGCTTTCTCGGGGACGATCATGGCGACGACGTCCATCACGCTGAATACAGGAGCCAGCTTGGATGGGCGTGCTCTAGCCTTGAATGGTGCGGTGACACTGGACAGCAACACCATCAATGTCGTGCCACTGCTGGTCGGGCCGACGCATTGGCTGGGGGCAACGAGTGGGCTTTGGACCTCGGTTGGAAACTGGGCCAGCGACTCGGCAGGCAGTGCGGCGGGACTCATCCCGTCGGTGGCGGATAACATCACCTTTTCCGCTACGGGTGCGGCCAATAAGAGCACCACCCTCGGTGCCAATTTCGCGATCAATACCCTCACGATCAATGACACCGCAGCCGTGACCATCGCCGGAGCCAATACACTGAGCATCGGCGGCAATGCGGCCATCACGGTCAACAGCGGTGCCGGGCTGTTCACTGTCGCCAGCAATCTGGCTTTCACTGGCGCGGCACCCACAGTGACGGTGAGCAACACTGCTGGGGCGCTTTTCAGCGGCGTAGTCGGCGGCGCAGGTAGCCTGACAAAGGCTGGCACGGGCACACTCACGCTTTCAGGCGTGAACAATTACAGCGGCGGCACCACGATCAATGCAGGCCGTGTGGTCACGCAAAACACCAGCGCTCTTGGCAGCGGTGCTGTGGTCCTGAATGCAGGCGTGCTCGCCCCGGCTCAGGCTGTGAATGTGCAGTCCTTGAACTGGACTGGCGGCAATGTGGCGCTCACACCTGCTTCGGGTGATGTCATCCATGCGACGAATGCTTTCACCAATGGCGGTGGCGGCGGCGCTTATCAGATCGGCTTCGCTGGACTGGCCAAGACCACCTACACGCTCACCACTTTTGGCAGCACCAACTTCAGCCTGGGGCAATTCAGTGCGGCCATCGACAATCCAAATCCGAATGTCGTGTATCAGCATCAGTTCCTGCTGAATCCAGCCAGCGTTCAGCTCGTGATCCTCGGAGCCACCGCCACAGGCACCACGCTGCAAAACAGCGCGCCGGTGAACATCCCCACCTTCGCGGATTACACCGTCACAGGTCCAGTCACGACCGGAGCGCCAGCGGAGAGCAACACGATCAACTCACTGATCTTCTCGCCTGGCAGCACCTTGCAGGTCTCCAATCAGCTCACCGTCACCAGTGGCGTCTTGGATGTGACCACAGGCAGTGCCACGATCAATGGCGGCATCGTCTTCGCTCCTGGAGGCTATAGCAAAACTGGGGCTGGCACACTCATCCACACTGGCACCGTCAATGTCACCGGGCCGGCCAACATCAACAGCGGCACGCTCAATATCGCCACCGGTAGTGTCTTCACCGCCACCGGCACCACCACCGTCGCCTCAGGCAGCACACTATCTGTGGCCGGCTCCCTCATCTCACCAGCGGTCAATGTTCTGCTCGGGAGCAATCTCGACGGCAGTGGCAGCATCACGGGCGCTGTGACCAACTTTGGCACCGTCAATCCAGGCAATGCAGTGGGTGCGCTCAACATCGTCGGCAGCTACACCCAAGGCGGCAGTGGTCTGCTCGTCACGCAGCTTGTGACCCCGGCCAACCATGATCAGTTGATCATCAGCGGAGCCGCCAGCCTCGGCGGCACTTTGCAAATCACCACGCCCGGTGGAGCACGCCCCGCCGTGGGTAGCAGCTTTGACATCGTCGACGCAGGCAGCGTCACAGGCCCGTTCGGCACGGTGATCAATCCCTTCGTCGGCCCTGGCACCTTGGTAAAACTCGTCGTCGTTTACAACCCTACGACTGTCATTGTGAATGCCGTGCAGAACAGTTTTCAAAATGCCCTCAGCCTCGTCCCGCTCACGCCGAGTCAAACGGCCACGGCTGGCGCGCTGGACACCGCTTTGACGGACGTGCGCCAGACAGCGGTGCTGAACTATCTGAACAATCTCAACATCAACGCCGTGCCTCACCAGCTCGACAAAATCGCTCCTGAAGAACTGACCGCCATCTACAGCATCTCCTTTGCCCAGCTGGACACCGAAGTGCTCAGCGTGCAGCAACGACTCGCCGCCATCCGCAATGCGGTCCGAGGCGAAGCTCCAGCTTTCACCAGTGGCAAGGATGTCGTGCTCGGAGGCCAGATTTCCCCGCACGCCTCCCCTGATGGTGAGGGCTATGGTTTCTTTGCCAATGCGACCGGCCAGTACGCCAGCCTCGGAGACACCTCCAACGCCAATGGCTTCGACGTGCAATCCGTCGGCACCACCATGGGTGTCGATGCGCGCGTGGATGAGCATTGGGTGCTCGGCGTCACCCTCGGCTACGCACGATCCAGCAGCGACCTCACCGAAGGCGGCTCGCTCGATGCCGATGGCGTGCGTGCTGCCGTGTATGCCATGTATGAAAGAGGTGAATTCTACACCGAGCTTATGGTAGGCGGCAGCTACAACAGCTACGACACCGAGCGCAACGCCCTCGGCGGCATCGCCCAGGGCAGCACCAGCAGCACCAGCTTTGATGCGTATCTCGGCACTGGTTACGACATTCATGTGAATCAATGGACCCTCACCCCCATGGCCTCCCTGCTTTACAGCGATGTCCACATCGACGGCTTCGACGAATCCGGCTCCCTGCAACCTCTGCGCATCGACTCCCAGAACCAAAGCTCCCTGCGCTCACGCATCGGCCTGCGTGCCGCCTACACCGCCACTTGTGGTTCCGCCCGAGTCACCCCATCGCTCAGCCTGCAATGGCAGCATGAGTTTCTCGACAACGAACTCGCCATGAGATCCCGGTTCGCCAACGGCGCTGGCAGCCCCTTCACCGTGCATGGCCCCGAGACCGGACGCGACAGCGCCCTCGTCACTGCTGGAGTCAATGTCGCCTGGAGTCGCTACGCAGTCTATCTCGCCTACCAGGCAGAGCTGGGACGCCGCAACTACGAAAGCCATACCTTGCTCGCCGGCTTCCGTGTGAGCTGGTAAATGCTCGTCTGGAGAATTTCGGTCTAGTATCGGGAGGGGGAGATGTGGTGGAATGATGAAATCCATCGTTCACTTCGTTTTCTCCCGCCATGAATACCCAACCTACCCCTCTCTCTCGTCGTCGTTTTGTCGGTGCTGCCGGTCTTGTCGCCGGGAGCATGATCACTCGTCCGCTGTTTGGCCAGAACGCCGCCAGCAACAAGCTCAACGTCCTGCTGATCGGCGTCTGGGGCCGAGGGCTGGCGCACTATGACTCCATCGCGGAGGAAAATGTGGTGGCGCTCTGCGATGTGAATGAAGACCGCTTCCCGGATGCCTTGAAGCGCTTTCCAACGGCGAAGACCTACGTCGATTGGCGCAAGGCGCTGGATCATCCGGGCTTGGATGCCGTGGTGATCTGCACCACGGACCACACCCATGCCTTCATCGCGAACTGGGCTCTGAAACGCGACCTGCATGTCTATTGCGAGAAGCCTCTGGCCATCACGGTGAACGAAGCGCGCACGGTCCGCGCGACCTGGGAGACGAAGAAGGGCAAGCTGGCCACACAGGTCGGGATGCAGCGCCACGCGCAGCCGAATTTCAATCGCGTGAAGGAACTCATCCGCGATGGAGCCATCGGCGAGCTGAAGGCCGCCTATGCCTGGGGCAACCGCCAGATCGCAAAGCCCGGCTACTTCCCCGAGGCAGGGGCTCCGCCCAAAGGCTTCCATTACGATCTGTGGCTCGGACCTGCGCCCTTCCACCCCTACAATCCGGCCTACTTCTCCGGTGGAGCTGGGGCGAACTGCCTGTCCTGGAACATGTTCTGGGACTTCGGCGCGGGTCAGATCGGCGACATGGGCAGCCACACGATGGACCTGCTTTGGAATGCCGTGGACGCCAAGCTGCCGACCTCCGCTGATGCGAAAGGCGAGGCCCTCAACTCCGACGTGACTCCCGTGAACTGCGAGTCCCACTTCGAGCATCCGGCCAATGACTGGCGCGGACCGATCAGCGTGAGCTGGTATCAGGGCGGGGCGATGCCGCGCACGCCGAAGAAGTCGATCGACCTCACACAGATAGGCCATGGCGCGATGTTCAAAGGCACAAAGGGCTTCATCATCTCCGACTTCGACTCCCGCATCATCATGCCCTTCGGCGATGACGCCGACATGAGCTACTACAAGCCACGCAAGAAAGAAGAGATGCTCCCAGAAGTCGGCCACTTCCAGAAACAGTGGTTCGATGCCTGCCGCAATCCCGCGAAGCCCACGGCCTGTGACTTCGGCTACAGCGCAAACATGATCGAGATGATGCTTCTCGGGCTGGTGGCCTATCGCGTGGGCAAAAAGATCCAATACGACAGCAAGACGGGCAAGAGCCCGGACACACCGGAAGCCGATGCCTTCATGACGAAGGAATACCGCGAAGGCTGGAACATGGACGGCTGATGAATCGGAACGAGGCGTGCCGCGAAAGCGGCCGCCTCAGACGATCTTTGGCTTGATCACCGTCACGCTGAGCGGCTCCATCGCAGCCTGTAGCTTCTCAAACATGGCCTCATCCTCGTAGGTGCCGACGATGGCACCGCCGCTGCCTGTGAACTTGGCGCTCGCACCGCAGTCACGGGCAGTTTCGACCATGTCGATGTTTCCCTGGCTGAGTTTGTAAAGCCGACGGCGGAGATCGAAGTTCTCATTCAGCAGCGGGCCGATCTCGCGGCCACGGCCTTCGACCAGCATGTCGCGCACACGCTGGGCGAGGTTTGCCCACTGATACATGGCGCTGACGATGTCGCGCTCGCCGCGGTTCCAGCGGCCCCGGATGTCGTTGTGAAAGACTTCGGTGCCTTCGCTTAGCTTGTTCGTGAAGGCCACATAGACATTTGGCAGCAAGGCGGGGTCCAGCTCTTCATAGATGCCGTAGCCGAGCTTCTCCACATGGGCGCGATTGAAGTCCATGAAGACCACGCCCTCGTAGCCCTGGATCACGCGGTCCTGCAGTCCGGCGGGGATGCCGAGTTCGTCATTCTCCACGCTGAGGACTAGACTTGGCAGCAGATGCTTTGGCACATCGACACCGTAAAATTCGATCAAAGCACGCCAGCACGCGGTGATGATGGCGCTGCTCCCGGCCATGCCGACCTGGGGAGGGATGTTACTGGAATAGCGGAGGGTGAAGTTCCGCCCGTGGAGCGGCAGATTGTGCTTCGTGCAGTATTCGAAGAAGCGCTTCACACTCGCCTTGAGGAGACGGATGCCGCCGTAGTAACCATGCTGGCGGACATCGCGCGCCAAGGCGTCGATGCTGCCAAAGACGGAGTGGTCCCGCTCATTCGGCTCTATGGTCAGCTCGGGCGACTCGAAGAGCGTGACTTCGGCACCATAGTTTCGAATGATAAAGGAGATCGTCTTGCCGAAGTAACCGTCGGACGGATTGCCGACCAAACCGGCGCGGGCATGAGCTTTCTTGCGGATGAGCATGTGGGAGGCTGGAAAGGGACGCGGGGAATGAGCGGGGCTGGCGTAGGGCGCAGAAGCTACGGGCGGGGGAAAATGCGCGCAAGAAGATTGGCGGTCACATTCCTCTGGAAAGCAGGAGGCGGCAGCGGC
>JBIKIA010000449.1:0-4283 GCA_044361885.1 Prosthecobacter sp.
GCTCCGCGCCAAGGGCTCGCCCATCCTCGACTTGACCCCTCCCGCCGGCGTCACGCCCGAGCGTCAGCGCAAGAACCTCGACCTCATCGCCCAGCTCAACGCCACCCACGCCGCGCAACACCCCGGCTTCGACGAACTCGCGGCGCGCATGGACAACTACGAACTCGCCTTCCGGATGCAGATGCAGGTCCCCGAGACGCTCGACCTTTCCCAGGAGGACGAGAAAACCAAAACCCTCTACGGCATCGGCTCGGACGCGACCGATTCTTTCGGCCGCAAATGTCTCCTCGCCCGCAAGCTCGTCGAGAAGGGCGTGCGCTTCGTCCAACTCTACAACGGCACCTGGGACAGCCACGACTACATTGAGCGCGCGCACGGCAATCTCGTGCGCGGGGTCGACCAGCCCATCGCTGCGCTCATCACCGACCTCAAACAGCGCGGCCTCCTCGACAGCACGCTCATCGTCTGGTGCGGCGAGTTCGGGCGCACGCCCGACAACGGCGTCCGTGGCGGCACCGCCTACGGCCGCGATCACAACCCCAACGCCATGACGATGTGGCTCGCCGGCGGCGGCGTGAACGCCGGCCACACCATCGGCGCCACCGACGAGACCGGCATGACCGCCGTGGACAAAGTTCACCACGTACGCGACGTCCACTGCACGCTCCTGCGCCTCCTCGGCCTCGACGACAACAAACTCACCTACTACCACGCCGGCCGCTTCAAGCAGCTCAGCCAGTTCGGCGGCACGGTGATCAAGAACCTGATCGCGTGAAATATCCTTCCACTCCAACCATGAAACTCATCCACACCCTCCTGCTCACCGCGTTGCTCGCGCTTTGTTCCCATGCCTTCGGACTGGGGCTGCAAATGTATAGCCTTCAGGAAGACTTTGATCGTGATACACCGGGCACGCTGGATCGGCTGAAAGTGCAGGGGTTCATGGACATTGAAACGAGTGTCTTCACGAAGCTGCCTGCGGGGGAACTGAAGACGTTGCTTCAGGCGCGGGGCATGACGTGTTCCAGCCATCATGTGCGGCCTGAGGATTTGGAGAAGAAGTTGGATCAGGTCATCGCGGATGCGAAGGCGCTTGGCGCGGTGCAGGTGGTGTGCCCCATCTTGCCGCACAAGGCACCGCTGGACCGTGCGCAGGTGCTCAAGGCGGCAGCGAACTTCAATCGCTACGGCGCTGCCTTGAAAACGGCGGGCCTGCGGTTTGCGTATCACAATCATGCGGGCGATTTCATGGTGACGGATTCGCCAGCGGCTCCGGGCGAGACCTTTTACGATGTGCTCATCGCTGCCACCGAACCGGGCGTGGTGAGCTTTCAGCTCGATGTCTTTTGGGTGGCGTGGGGAGGTGCGAAAGCGGCGGATGTCATCGAGAAACATGGCCAACGCATCTGCTCGCTGCATCTCAAGGACTTGGCTCGCGATGCGAAGCCGGACGTGGCCAATCCCAAGTCTGCACGTCCGCTGATGGTGCGTCTGGCCGCTGGGCGCGTGGATATTCCGGCGGTGATTGCGGCTGCGAAAGCGAAGGGCGTGTCGCATTTCATCATCGAAGACGAAAGCCCCAATGCTGCTGAGCAACTCCCGGAGAGTTTGAAAACTGTGAAGCCTCAGGTTGAAGGAACATCCGGCCCTATTTCCGCCGCATTCAGCGCCGAGCCCTCTGTCGTGCTTGAAGAAACATTCGAGCAGCCTCTTGCCGCCGACTGGCATTGGGGGCTCGGCACTTGGGCAGCGAAGGACGGCGTATTGCGCGCGTTCGAGTCCGGCGAGCGCCGCCATGGACCAGTGAAGCAACGCCGCTTCGCGTTCACGGAAGCCGATGTCCGCTTCGAGTTCCGGCTCGAAGGCAAAGCGTCCTTCGCCAGCTTTCCCATCGACGGCACCCGCGAGCGCAGCCACATCCTCAATTTCGTCATGGGCCGCGATGTGTTCCGCATCATCGCCCACCCCAAGAAAGGTGAGAACGTGGACCTCATGCGCGAAAAAATCACCCTCGCCGACCGCGACTGGCATCCTGTCCACATCGTGCTGAAGGGTGAGACCATCACCGTCGAGTTCAACGGTCGCACCTGGACTGCGAAGCATCCCGTCGTGGCCGAGCCCAAGGCCAACATCGGCTTCGGAGGTGAATCCGGCGGACCCGCAGGCGAAAAGGCCGGGGCGCTAGAGTTCCGCCGTCTCAAAATCTCTGCCGTGCCATGACATCGGAAGCTTGAAAATTTGCCCATGAACATCGCATTGATCACCGCCCTGCGGCTGGCACCGCTGAACCACAGCTCGGCGGCACGAGACAGATCTATCTTCTTACCTCTCCCGGTTCTGCCTTCGGAAATCCTGCGGGGACATGCCGACGACTTGTTTGAAGCGCTTCGAGAGATGGAAGGCGTCGTGGAAGCCGAGGTCGGCGGCGATGGTGGCGAGGTTGTGGTTGGTTTCGATAAGCAAGGAGCAGGCGCGGAGCACGATTTCGTCGGCGCGGAATTCGCCGGGGCCTTTGCCGGTCATTTGCACGAAGCGTTTGCGAAAGGCGCTGTAGGACATGCCCATCGAGCGAGCGATCTCTTCCAACGATGGATCGGTGAGGCGGCCGGTGCGCAGCTTCTGCTCCGCTCTCTCGCGCCATTGCAGTGTTTCGGTGGTTTGTGTGCGCTTGTCTTCAAACTGAAGCGCGTCGGCCAACCATTGCTGAAAGTGGCAGATCCGCGCGAGGTCGGACTCAGCAGGTGCTTCGGGGGAGGGCTGGAGGATGCGGCGCAGGCGATCCGTCCAGTAGTTCAGCGGGTTAAGTTCAAGGTGGCGGCTGCGTTCACCAGGAAATCCACTGTCTTGCCAGGTATCAAACAGGGGGCCGCGAAACCAAAGAAACAGCTCGCTCCAGCGCTCGCCGGGTTTGGGTCCGTAGCTTTGATTCACGCCGGGAACAGCCCAGATAAGGGAGCCGGGTTGAAGGGTGCAACGCAGGCCCGTTTCGTCCATGTAGCTGGCTTTACCTTCCAAGGTGAGCACGAGCAAAAAGTGCGGTGTGGGTCGCATGAACTTCGGCGGTGGCGCGTGAGCGTAGGTGGCCTGGCTGCTCCATTTGGAGCCTGCATAGACGATCTCCCCCAGCGGCGAATGGATGGGGCGTGTGGCGTTCACATTCCAGGGGCCTGGAGTGCTGAAGTAGAGGTTTGGATCGGCTTCGTTGCTCATGTCAGGATCTACATGCAACAGGTCATTCTTTCAATTCAGAGAGCATGGATCCCGGCGTTCCTTTAGAGACAATCCATCCATGAAAGCCTATTTCCATTCTCTAGCGGCGCTGCTGTTCACCACGCTGCCGGCGCTGCACGCAGCCGAGAAGCCACCGCAGCCTATCGCCACTCTCATCGAGCAGAACTGCACCGATTGCCACGATGCGGAGACGAAGAAGGGCAAGCTTGATCTCACGGCGCTGACGTTTGATTTGGCTGATCCAAAAGGAATGGACCGCTGGGTGCAGGTGTTTGATCGGGTGGAGAATGGCGACATGCCGCCGAAGTCGGAAGACATGAAGCCTGAGGATCGGAAGGCTTTGCTTGCGGCTTTGGAGTCGTCGTTGCATGCGGCGAGCACGGCGGCCACGGCGCAGAAGGGAAGGGGACCGATGCGGCGGCTCAATCGCATCGAGTTTGAGCAAAACTTGCGCGACCTGCTCGCGCTGCCGCATCTCGACATTCGCGACATGTTGCCTGCGGATCGCGAGTCGCACCATTTCGACAAGGTCGCGTCCACGCTGGACATCTCGCATGTGCAGCTCACGGGGTATCTGGATGCGGTGGAGACGGCGTTGCGTCAGGCCGTGGTGACATCAACTGCGCCTCCGGCGTCGAAAAAGACGCGGGTGGTCGGCAGGAAACTCGGGCCCCGTGGCAGCGTTGGCGGCGCGCAGTCGATGTTTTATGCGCGGGACGGCAAGGGCCTCGCCGAGTTGAACGCGGAAGAACAGCAAAGCGCGATGGCCACGGACGATCCGAGCATTGAGATGGCCCTGTTTCGCTCCCCGGGATGGCCTTATGCGGTGTTCCCGGCGAAGACCCTGGCGACCGCTACGGGTGAGTATCGCGTGCGGTTCTCCGCAAGGTCGGTGCTGCAAACGGAGGGCTTTGTCCTCAGGAAAGGCATGCGGCCCGTGCCGATGAACTTCCGGTCGCGTAACCCTACGAACCACGACATCGCTGAGGACGTGCGCGTGACCGGCGGCATCATCGACGTGAAGCCCGAGGCCGGCGTGTATGAAACGACGG
>JBIKIA010000451.1:0-4256 GCA_044361885.1 Prosthecobacter sp.
GAAGTTGGCGAACAGCAGAGCACCGACGGCAAAGTAACCCGCGCCCTTGCCCCACTTCTCGCGGATCAGGCCGACGAAGCCCTTCCCCGTAGCAGCGCCCAGACGCACGGCCATCAAATGAAACTGCACGAGCAGCACCGTCGAAGCCGGGATGATCCACAGCAGACGATAACCAAAGTCAGCACCCAGGACCGAATAGGTCGTGATGCCCGCTGGGTCATCGTCGGAGAGACCCGCGAGCAGCCCCGGTCCGAGCACGGCCAGAAACGCCACCCAGGCATTACGGCCCGATTTCAGCATCTGGGCAAAACGCAGGCCGATGCCGCGCTGATGGTGCGCCACGGCATGAGGCGGAGCACCTTTTTTCCGGCGTCGCTTTGAGGCGGCTTTGTGCGCAGCTCTATGCATGAGGATGGGTCCTCAAGAAGCTGGAGGTGAGTGCTGTTTGATGCCGCTTCATCGTGAAAGTCATCGGCTTCAGAGATACCGCAGTTACCTCCGCGACTTGCCCTTGGCCTTGCCGCTGGTGCTCATCTTGGATTTCGGATCTTTGCCACGGACGCTCATGCGGAAGGGCACGCCGGGGGCGGGCCATTCCGTGCGGATGACGGTTTCGAGGAAGCGCATGTAGCCTTCCGTCATCTTTGCGGCGCGATTGGCAAAGAGGATGAAGTGCGGCACGGGCACCTGATCTCCCTCATGCGTGTCGGCGAGTTGGGTGACGTAGAGCAGTTTGAAAGTGTGCGGGCTGCGTCCGAGCGGGCCGGGGGTGTCTTCGATGGCCTTGTGCATGAGGCGGTTTAGCACGCCGGTGCCGATGCGGGTCTGCGCGCCTTTACGGACGGCTTCGATCTGCACGAAGAGCTTGCCGATGTTGTCTTTGTCCTTCGCTGAGGTGGCGACGAGCGGGGCGTAATGGAGGAAGAAGAACTCGTGGCTCATGGTGTCCTTCAACTCTTCAAGGCGGTCCTTCTGCTGCGCGGTAGGATGATAGAGGTCGAACTTGTTCATCACGAGGATGCAGGGCTTGCGCTCCTCAAGGATCATCTGGGCGATCTTGCGGTCCTGCATCTTCGCGCCTTCGGCACAATCAATGACGAGGAGGCAGATGTCAGCACGCTTGATGGCCTGGTAACTGCGCTGGATGGAGAAGATCTCCACGTCGTCGTCCACCTTGGACTGGCGGCGGATACCGGCGGTGTCGATGAGCTGGTAGCGCTTGCCATTGTAAGTGCAGAGGATGTCCAGACTGTCGCGCGTGGTGCCGGCGATCTCACTGACGATGGCACGCTCCTGGCCGAGCACGGCATTGACGAGGGAGGACTTGCCCGCGTTGGGCCGCCCGACGATGGCGATCTTCAGCGGACGGGCGGCGTGTTTGGCGTCGCTCTCTTCTTCGGTGAGTTCCACCTGCTCTTTGAGTTCCAGGCGCTCGGAGATGATGTCCACGAGGTTGTCGATGCCATAGCCGTGCACGGCGCTGACTTCGGCCATCTCATTGAAGCCGAGTTTGGAAAACTCGCTGGAGCTGAGGCGGCGCTTCTCGGAGTCGGCCTTGTTGCAGACGAGGACGACGTGCTTCTTCGTGCGGCGCAGCATGGCCGCCAAAGTCAGGTCGATGGGCGTGATGCCTTCCACCACATCCACGACGAAGAGCAGCATGTCCGCCACATCGAGTGCGATGCTGGCCTCCACCTGCACCTGCGCGGTAAGCACGTCCTCAGTGTTTGCACCGATACCGCCGGTGTCCATGATCTGGAAGACCTGCACGCCACGCCGGCATTCGGCGGTGATGCGGTCACGAGTCACCCCGGCCAAATCATGGACGATGGAGATGTTCATGCCTGCGAGGCGGTTAAAGAGAGCGGACTTGCCCACATTCGGGCGGCCTACGATGGCGACGGTTTTCATTTTCGGACTTCGGAACTTAGTTGGGTTGGCCTGCACTTCGATGGCTGCGGGCGAAAGTCAACCGCTGGAGCCACAGGCGCGGACGGAAGCCCGGGGCGATCACCGTCGAGGAAAATCGCACAAAGGGTGAAATTACTCTTGTCCGCAGCGCGGCTTGTACGCAGACTAAATTCCCCCCAACCACCGTGGTTATGAAAGTGCTATCCCCTCATCGTATCGTCGTCGCTCTGCTTCTCAGCCTGCCTGCACTGTCCACCGCAGAGATGCGCAAGTGGACGAGCAAAGCCGGAACCTCCCTCGAAGCCGAGATGACCGGCGTGGACATCACCGCACGCACTGTCACTTTAAAGAAAGCAGATGGCTCGGCCATCACGATCCCCATTGATGCCCTGGGAGATGCCGACAAAGCCTACGCCGCCGCCGAGTGGAAGAAGATGCAGTCCATGCCCGCCGCCACGCCTCCGGCTGCCCCTGCCCCTGCGCCCACCACACCACCCGCCCCCGGCGCACCTGCGGCCCCTGCCGCCACGCCTGCCGCAGCCCCCGCCGTGAGCGCCAAGCCCGCCCCACCGCGGCCAGCGCTCACCATCATCCCCGCCAAGAGCTTCAAAGCCCCCAACAGCGCCGACTACATCAGCAAGGCGCTCAAAGTCCGTCCACGTCTCATCCATGCCCAGCCCGGCTGGACCTATCTGAAAGGCCTCATCGCCACTGATCCATTGTTTGCCAAGATGGTGGCGAACCTCAAAGCAGGTGCTGAGAAGCTCCTCGAAGCCCCCGAACTCACCCGCGTTTTCGGTGAGGTGCAGGGAACGAACACCCCTGGCTCCCAGGCTCTCTTCCGCATGGCCACCCTCGGCACCCTGCACTTCCTCGATGGCGACCCACGCTGGAAAGAGCGCGGCGTGCGCGAGATGATCGCCATCACCGACCCAGCCACTTTCCAAAACTGGTATGTTGATGAACCCGCCGTCACCTCCGACTTCCTCATCGCCGCATGTCTAGGTTATGATTATTTCAAAGACGGTTTCACGGCGAAGCAGCTCATCGACGTGAAGACCTACATCCTCGAAAAGGGCATCGGTGCCCTGGCTGCGCACATCAAAGGCGAGCCCGTTCCGGTAAGTGCACGTGGCAAGGCAGCCGGGATCGAAGATGCCCCCAAAGCCAAGGCTCCCGCCAAAGGTGCCCCCAAGAAGGCCGAAGATGAAGATCCCGATGCCGAACACATGACCATGGCCTCCGCCCTCCTCATGGCCGCCATCTGCTTCTCCGACGATGATGCAGGAGCCGCCCGTCAGGCCGTGGATGGTGCCGCGAAGGTCTTCGGCAAAGGCATGACCCGTTTCGCCCCCGCTGGCATTTGGCCCGAGGGCCTGGAGGCAGGAGACGTCGTGCTCGACTACGCCAGCATGCTCCTCCAGACCTTGAAAGCCAATAGCGGCAGCGACTTCGGCTTCAGCATGATCGAGGGCCTGCCCCAGGCAGGTCTGGCCCGCGTGCATCTCGTCGGCCCCTTCGGCAGCCTCTTCAATTACGGAGACAGCGACAGCACCAGCCTGCCCCGCTCCTGGGTAACCACTTGGCTCGCCAGCCAGCACGGGAACTTCGGCAGCAAAGCCCTCACAGCTGGAGCCGCCCCGGCCGCGAACTCCTCCAACCTGGGTCTCTCAGGTCACATCCTTTATTACAACCCTCACGCCGCTGGTGACGGTGCGGCCGAATCCCTCGATTACGGCTTTTCCGGAGGCCAGATCGCCGCCCTGAGGTCCGCCTGGGACAGAGCCGCCTACTACGTCGCCCTCAAAGGCGGAGACAACAGCATCCCCACCTCCCAGCTCGACCTCGGCACCTTCATCCTCGAAGTCGCCGGCAAACGCTGGGGTGTCGAGCTTGGCATGGAATCAGATCGTGCCCCCGGCTTCGAGCCCAAAGCCGCTGACCGCACCAAGCGCTACCAGCTCTACATCGAAGGCACCCCCGGCCAGAATACCCTCGAAATCGGCCAGGAAGAGGAAGCGCCAGCCGCCAAGAAAGGTGCCCCACCACCCAAACCCATCATCAGCACCAACCAGAGTCTGGATGGCAAATCGTCCCTCCTCTTCGTCAAGAGCAGCCCAGAAGTCGGCATGGCGGCGCTCGACCTCAAGGACGCCTACTCCAAGTCCGCCAAGGAAGCCACACGCGGAGCCATGATGGTGCGCGGAGCCAAGCCCTACGTCGTGATCCAGGATGACCTCATCATCAAGAACACCACCAACGTCACCTGGAAGATGCACACCCGCGCCGAAGTCGCCGTGGATGGCACGAGCGCCACACTCACAGATGCAGGACAGAACCTCCAT
>JBIKIA010000062.1:0-13865 GCA_044361885.1 Prosthecobacter sp.
TGCCTGCGTCGAGTAGGTGACGCTAACCGTGTTTGAGGCTGAGTTCCCCGTGTTGCTGCCATTCACTGCTGCATTGGCAGGGAGGCTGACGGAGACAACTCCAGGCTCAGCGGGCGTGACGAGCGACTGATAGGCATTGCCGGAACCTGTCAGGCTGGTGATGCTGCCGTTCGTCACAAGGAAATCGTTCGCCGTCAGACCGGAGACACTTTGTGAAAACACGGTCTGCACCGTGAAGGGGCCGGTCTCGACGGCGGAGGTGGTGCTGAGGGTGGCCGTCGGCACCACATTGGCGATGCTGCCGGTGATGGACACATTGTCGAAAGTGGCCGTGCCTAGCTGCGAACTCGAAGTGGAGGTCACAGCGAGCCCGGCGTAGAGCGTGCTCGTCAGACTGGAAAGAGTGATCGTGTTGACCACTCTCCAAGTGCTGCCGTTCGCCGAGGTGTAAGCCGTGATCTGGCTGCCCACGCGGACGAGACGGAGCCAGTTGTTCGGCGCTGGATTCAAGGGCGGACCGTAGATGAAGGTGGATGCTCCGTTGACCGCTGTTCGCCAGACAGCTCCAGTGCCGTTTGAGGGCGTGGTGAAGACAATGGCATGGCGTGATCCAGGCGTCAGGTTTTCGCGCAGCATGACTCCGGCCTTGGCCCATGGTCCCGTGTTGGTCTGGCTGGTGAGGCGGGCGCGGATTTCGCCGTCGCCAGTGAGCTGGGTGAGTGCGTAATGGAAGCCATCCGCATTAAAGTAGATCTCCCCGCCCGAGCCCCGCACGGTGTAGGTGCTGTTGGTGGCATTAAAAGCAGTGCTTCCGGCGACGAGCACACTGCCCACGTCCTGGCCGGTGAGCATGGCGTTGGTTGGCGGCGCATAGGACACGGAGACCGTGTTGGAGATAAGATTAGAGACATTCGCGGCATTCACCGCTGCTCCTGCTGGCAGGCTGACCGTCACGGTCCCGGCTGACACAGGTTGAATGCCGACGGTGTAGCTGGAACCGGAGCCGCTCAGGCTCACGGCGCTGCCATTGGTGACGGCAAAGTCAGCCGCCGTGAGGCCAGTCACCGCCTGGGTGAATTGCACGCCCACGTTGAATGCACCTGCCTCGACGGGCGAGCCTGCCGTGAGTGTCACTGAGGGCGCCACGACACTCTGGGTGCCGATGATCTCCACATTGTCAAAGCTGGCCGTGGCGATGCGTGTGACATCGGTGGATGAGACGGCGAGACCGATGAGCACCTGCGATGGAAGACCGGTAAGTGTCACGCTGCCGACCTGCGTCCAAGCGGTGCCGTTCGCCGAAATGAAGGCCGTGATCACGGTGCCGGAGCGGACGAGGCGCACCCAGTTGTTTGGCACGGCGTTCAGGTTGCCCACCTGCACATAGTTCGCCAGGCCGTTCAGCGTGGATCGTGAGACAAAGCCGTAGCCATTGCCTGCGGCAGGCGGGGTGACGGTCATCATGGCATGGCGTGAGCCTGTGGCGGTGCTCTCGCGGATCATCACACCTGCCTTGGCCCAGGGATTCGTGTTGTCGAGACTGCGTACGCGGGCGCGGATCTCACCATCCCCGGTGAACAAGACATTGGCGTAGTGGAACTGATCCTCGGCAAAGTAGATTTCTCCACCTGAGCCAGTCAGTGTGAAGACACCCGAAGCAGCATCGAACTGAGTCGAACCTGCCAGCGGCTGGCCTCCCACATCTTCACCGGAGAGCAGCGGCAGATTATTCGGAGGACTGTAGGTGAGCGAGAGAGCATTGGAGGCCAGATTGGTGACGCCAGCAGCATCCTGAGCACGCCCGGCGGCGATGGAGAGGCTCACATTCGCGCTCGGCGTGAGAGTGAAGCTGTAGCTCGTGCCAGTCCCGGAGAGATTGCTCGCGACTCCACCGGTGAGAGTGAGATCCGTGAGGTCAAATCCGGTGACGGCGTGACTAAACGTGGCCGTAACGATCAATGCAGCACTGACGGGCTGCGTGGCGGTGGTGGCGAGTTGCACGGTCACAGGCAATGGCGCGCTCGCCGGAGCATCATCGATCTGCTGGAGATAGGCGGACAGACTGGACGCATCTGCATCACTGATCGTCACCCCATTGTGTGCGCGGACCGCTGCGGTGAGTGTGGCGCTGCTGCCATCGTGCAAATACGGCGCAGTGGCCCAGAGACCGCGCAACGTGGGCACATCGAAGCCGCTGAGCGTGCCGTTCAATCGCTTGCCACTCGTGGGCTGTTTGATGGTTCCGACATCGCTGAAAACATTGAGCGCACTGTTGGTGAAGGCGACCCCGCCATGACAACTGGCGCAGTTCTGCTGACGAAAGACGCGTTCACCTGAAACCGCCGCCGCCGTGAGCGTGCCATCGGCATTGCGGAAGGGGCTGCGCGACTCGGCGGTGAGAGAGGTAACATAAGCGGCGAGGGCATCGAGATCGGCGCTGATGCCTGCTTTGGCATCCCCGAGCGGCTGACTGCGGGTGCCCGTGTTAAACTGTGTATCCGTCATCAAACCCGTCCCTTGGGAGAAGGCGCGGATCTGCCCTTCGAAGTCATGCACTTCATCGAAATTACCCGTCCAATGCAGCGCGCCGTGAGCGCCATGGCCGCGCAGCGTGATCGTGTTCCGCAGACCTTCTCCCACGCCAGTGAAGTCCCAGGTGCGACCATCATGACCTCCATCATTGTGGCAGGCGGCGCAGGAGAGGTATTCCTGAAGGGCGAGCCGTGGATCACGCGCATCATAGAAGAATTGTTTTCCCTTCAGCACGGTGGCGCTGAGTTTTTCGGTGGTGATGCAGTTCAGTGTGGCGAGCGTTCCTGGCGTGGCATTGCCACCGCGAAGATAGGCGGTCACATCATGCACGCCCACCGTGCGATCCATGAAGTTGTGGACGAAGAGCGTGCGCCCATCGGGTGACATCGCCAGGCCCTGCGGCGCACGACCGACATCGAAGCGGCCCACCATCTCGCGGTTCCAGGCATCGATCACGACGACGGCACGGCTTGATTCGAGCGCAACAAAAACGTAGCCCCCCCAGGGATCAAACAGCGCCGCACTCGGCATCCCGGCATTATCGAAATCAACACGCCCTGCCGCATCTTCGGCCTGCGTGGTGAGATTGATCCGGCTGGCGACAGCGCGCAGGCTTTGATCATGATTGAGGCCCACGCTGTTGCGGAGTGTGCCGCGCTTGATGTTATCCTGCTTGGACGGCACCCAGGCAAAGAGTCCATCGGGAGAAAGAGCAGTGGCACCGAGGTAGTTCGGGATGCCCCGTGCGCTCGTGGGCGTGTCGGCGCGCTCGCTGTGCGCCAGCAGAATGGTGCGCTCCACGGCCAATGCACCACCAGTGACGACCACAACTTCGCCACCGTGATTTGTGGTGTCCACCGTGGCGGTGTTTTCACCTGGCAGTGACCGCGTGATGAAGCGGCTGACATACACCCGCGTGCCATCGGCATTCACGGAGACATGCCGCGCGTGCTGCCCGACATCGATGCTGTTAAGCTGAACTCCTGTAGATGGATTGAATCTTGCAAGCCGCCCGGTTCCTTCGAGTGCCACATACGCTGCCGTACCCGCTGGATCAAAGGCGATGCCGAAAGGACGCGATCCACGAGGAAGGGTGAGTGTGGTGGCCACGGCATAGGTGCTGCCATTGAGAATGCTGATGGTGGAGGTCTCCACATTCGTCACCCACGCGCGGCCATCGGGCGCGATGGCGATGCTGCGGGGCGCTGTGCCGACGGGGGTTTCGGCCAGTCTGGCGCGTGTGACGGCATCGAAGACGGTGACGCTGTCCGTGTCTGGATTCACCACCCAGACACGATCATTGGCAGCAGCACGGTCTTCGAGCACAATGCTGGAGGAAACGGCGGGCTTCTGCGCGGTGAGCGGAGCGTGGATGACCTGATAAAAGGAAGCCGTGCGGACAGCACCGGTGTTATCCGTTGCCTGGAGTGTAATGAGATAGCGTCCGGCAGTTGTGTAAGTGTGTGAGGCTGTGGCACTGGAGCTATAGGCCGTCGTGGCACCACCATCACCAAAGTTCCAGCGGTAGAGTGGACTCTGCCCGCCACTGCTGCTCGCGGTAAAAGTGACGGCACTGCCTGAGGGCGCGGCGTCCGACTGCGGTGTGTTCAGCACGAGTTCGGTATTGACTGACCAGGCGAAGTTCACACTCACGACAGGCGCTTTGCCATCACTCACGCTCACGGTGACGCTGAAGACGCCATTCGTGGTCGGCGTTCCAATGATGGCTCCGGTGAGAGCATTGATGGTCAGGCCGGTGGGCAGCCCGCTGGCATTGAAGACGAGGGGATCATTATCGGCATCCGATGCGATGAGCTGGATGGAAGTCGCCACTCCGACCACGCTGCCGAGAGCCCCAGGATTGGTGAGTGTGGGCGCACGATTGACCGGCCAGGGGGAGATATACTCTCCATTGACCACCGTGGTGACGCTGCTGCCTGGGATCTGCCAGCCGACGGCGAGGTTGTCCGGCCCACCAGCGTCCTTGTGCAGTACATCGATGTAGTAGCGCTGCCCGGCCACGAGATTGATCAGGGCTGAGGTCTGCGTGGGAAACTTCGTCCAATCACGAGGCGGGGCCCACTGACCCAGCGGAACTTGGGCGATGAGGGTGGTACCGGCCGGGCTGTCAGTTGAACTCAGCCAGAGCTGGCTTTCATCATCTCCAGCGATCCAAAAGCGATACTGACCTGTCACCGGTGCATGAATCCAGCCGCGCAAACGCTGGCCGTAGGCATCAGCAAAGTCGGTCGGCGCTTCGATGCTGGTGATCTCGCTGATGCTGTCCGGTGAGTCGGGATACGCGGGACTGCCGGTGAGTTCTCCCACAGTAAACCCGATGATGTTCATCCAGATCTCGCGCAGCAGAGTACCTGTGCCGAGTGTGGCGGGCGTCACGGTCCAAACGAAGCTCTTCGTGGCAGTCAGCCCGGTGCTGCTGGTCACGGTGACAGTGACTGAGTAGTTGCCAGGAACAGCGGAGATCGTGCCGCTGATGAGCCCTGAGCCGGCATGAATGCCCAAGCCCGTAGGCAGCCCTGTGGCGCTGTAGCTCAGCGTGCCAATGCCGGTGGCCGTGATCTGGAGGCTGCCGGGGAAAGTGGTTCTCGTAATTTGCTGACCAGGATCGGTGAGCACCGGCGGCTGAGTCAGACTGACCTGCAACACTTTTGACACGGAATAGACGCCCGCTGCATTGTGCGCAAAAAGCATCCAATAGCCCGGCGTCATCACACTCAGGTTGCTGTGTGCGGTGACATCGTAATTTCCGCTGCTCGGACTGGTGAAGGGCAGCTCCAGAAACCGCAGATCAGTGTTCATCGAGTGCGTCTGGGAGGACATCTTGATGAAGGTGAAGCGCGTGATGCCGGCGCTCCCCTGCACCTGGAAAATCTGCCCGGCAGCAATCGTGGCAGGTGCGGTGGTGATGGCCGGGCGGGTGGCAAGAATACCCGAAGCATCATAGAGCATCGGCGGGGTGTAGAGCTGGGCATCGCGATGGTCGCCGCTGCCACCGCTCAGGCCGCCACCTCCAGACCACACACGTCCATCCGGCAGCAGCAGGGCGAGCGAGTGATAGTTGCGCGGCACACTCATGTCGGTGACTTCACGCCACTGTCCGGTGGTGGGATTCCATATCTCCGGGGAGAGGATGGAGCCTGTGTCATTGAACTTCAATCCGCTGCTGTTACCCCCGATCACCATGACCTCGCCATTCGGCAAAATGACGCTGTTGGCGAACTGACGGACATACTTCATCGACGCCGTGTTGGCCACCACAGGCGTGCCGCTGCGGATGTCGGTGGTGAAGGCGAGGTTCGTGCTCGTGCCGGTGGAGGCATCGCTGGGATTCGGGGTGGTGCTGGCAGACCCTCCGGCCACCAGGATGCGGCCTTCATTGAACATGGCAAAGCATCCCTCCTTCGGGAAGTGCGCGCCGGGGACGTTCACATTGGAATAGGTGAGCGATCCCGCGCCAGCAGTGGTGATCCAGTTCATCTGATCGGTCGGACCACCATGGAAGAGGCGGTTGTCCGGCGCGACGACGACCAGAGGATGCCAGTTCGTGACATAGCCCGGCTGTGCGACCACCGTAGCCCAGTTGATGCCAGTCAGACGGCTCCAGCCTCCGGCTTCCGTCCACCGCTCGGCGGTGTTCCATCCGCCGTCACCGGTGACAGTGAAGATGCTGCCATCTGAGAGGGCGACGGAGGTATTGTACCAGCGGCCATCATTCATGTTCGTCACAGCCACCCACTGGTTGGTCCGCCAATTAAAGATGCTGCTCAGGCGTGTGGTATTGCGTCCGCCATTCACCATGACCCGTCCGTCTGGCAGCATCGCGGTGCCTCCGCAAAACATGTCGTGACGGGTGTTATTGATCTCCGTGAAGGCACCCGCGGCCGGATCCCAAACGGCGGCATAGGTGAACTCTGTGCCGACCGGAAAGCTGGTCCGCTGATTCGAGGCAAAGGTGAGCAGCCGTCCGTCCGGCAAGGTGGCTGCCGTCACAGGGATGTGCGGAGTCCAGTTGATTACGCTTCCCCAGGTGCCGACCTGGCTACGCTGCGTGGCTGTGGGCGCGGGGCCGGTGAGCACGACGAACTTAGGTGCAAATGCCTGCGCCTCGGCAGCAAGGGTATCACTCAATCCATGATCGGCGTCCCCAGCGGAGGACTTCAGAGCGATGAACAGTGACACGAAGGTCAGAAGCAAGAGGCGAGGCGTCATGAAGAAAGGGTCGGGTGAGAAGTGCTCAGCGCTCAGTGCTGAGTTGGCTGACATTGGGTTCAATGCCTGAAGCGGCAGACTGGACGAAGCCTTCGTCGGTGAGTGTCTTGAGAAAGGCCACGAGAGCACGCTTGTCCTCGGCGCTGAGGCGGATGCCTTCGGCTGGGTGCTTGGCAAGGTTCGGATCGAGCGTGTCGCCGCGTTTCACGCCGCTGGAGTAGTGCTCCACCACATCTTCGAGCGTGCTGAAGCGCCCATCATGCATGTAAGGTGCCGTGAGAGCGATGTTGCGCAGAGTGGGCGTCTTGAACTTGCCTCGATCCGCTTCTGCGCCAGTCACTAGCATCCGCCCGACATCCTCCGGTGTGAGGCTGAGGCCGTTGTTGTGAAACTGATGGTCGGTCATCAGGGTGCCGCCATGGCAGTGGAAACAATCTGCGCCGAACAATCCGCGCTTCGGGTCATGCTCGGTGACGAAGAGCTGCAAGCCACGCTTCTCTTGCTCGGTCAGCTCCGCAACCTTGCGCACAGCTTTGTCGAACCGCGACTCCTGGGAGACCAGCGAAATAAGATATTGCTCCAAAGCCTTCGCGATGCGGTCGGGCGTGATCCCCGAGCTGCCGAACGCCTTCTGAAAATCAGCCTTCCTTCCTTGATCCACCGAAAGTTTCTCCTCCACGCGCTCCAGCGTTTCATTCATCTCATGCTTGTCCTGCACAGGCATCAGCACCTGCTCGCGCAGCGTCTTCGCCCGGCCATCCCAGAAGAAACCCTGTCCCCAGGCCAGATTCACCAGGGCCATGGCATTGCGTTTCCCAGCCTGCCCTTCGGCTCCGAGACTCACCCGGCGCGGATCGCTGAACGCTGCGCTTTGCAGATGACAGCTTGCGCAGGACTGGGTGTTGTTGATCGAAAGTCGGGCATCATGAAAAAGCTGCTTTCCAAGTGCCACCGCCTCGACAGTGAGCGGATTGTCAGCAGGCAGGACAGGCTGCGGGAAGCGCTCGGTGATCGCCAAAGGATGAGCATGCGTACCCGGCGGGAGTACAGCGGTTTTCTCAGCGACTTCGACGGCCTGATATAAGTCATGGTCCACCGCCACGACGAGAAAGGCCTTCTCCACTTGCCCACGCAGCCTAGCCGCCAGCGGATCACCTTCACGGCTGTGAGTCGCCAGACTGTCCTTGGAAAGAACACCCGCCAGCAGCTTCTGGGCGTCCAGTTCCAGCCGGATTGTCAGCGGGCCTCCACCCTGTAGGTCCACCGGCAGCTCGACATGAGCCACGTTAGGATCATTGGCCAGATGGTAGGAAAAACCGCTCGTCTGCTCGCCCGAACCTGTGTGCCCCTCCAACGCCATGAAAATATACCCGCCCAGCCAACCCCAGTGCAGTCCACACACATCTGGATGAAGTACATGGCCGGGTGACGATTGCGCTGGATCAGCCTTGTTGATCGCAGGTGGCACGCCCACATCGAATCGGATCGCCGTGAATTTCTCCGCTGGAATCCCATCTGCCTCCGCTCGCAGTCGCCCCTTTTCAAGACTCACCAAGGCAAACCAATCCCGGGACTCCAGCCACGAGCCATCCACCCGCCGCAACGCCAGATTCGAGAGAATGAAGTCCAGTCGCGTGATCCTCAGCCCATCCTTGCCCGGTGAAACCACCTGCCCTGGCACGAGCGGCAAACCCGACCAAACTGGCTGCACTTCCACCCGAATTACCGAAGCCAACGTGACTACCTCCGCGAACCCAAATGCGCCCAACACCATCAGGTGCAGACAGCTGATAAGTAGATTGTGGGGCTTAGAGATAGGCATCCGACGGGAAAGACGCCGAAACCTATATAGCCAGTATAAACAGCAATGTTGAAATTGTTATTTTTAAGATTTAAACGCGAAAACGTTATCAAATGTGATAGCCATAGCCAATGAAGGGGCTGTGCTCCAATTTTGGACATTACCTGGGCTTTCAGGTTTTGCGTCCGGCCTGACAAAACTCACTTCACGCTGTCCCAACCGCCGCCCAGCGCTCGGATAAGCTGTACGCTAGCCGTCAGCCTTTGCCCATCGAGCTGTGCCTGAAGCAGTCGAGTGGTGAGCACGGTGCGGTCGGCATCCACGACCTCGAAATAGCTCGCCAGACCCTTGTCATAGCGGATGCGCGCCAATTTGCTCGTCTCCTGTGCCGCAGCCAGAGCAGCACTCACAGCGGTGCTCTGACGAGCATACGCATTCACATCGACGGCGGCATTCTCCACTTCCTGGAGTGCAGTCAAGATGGCCTGCTTGTAAGCTGCGACGCTTTCGTTGTAGCGCGACTGCGAGGCGCGTAGATTCCCGCGCAGGCGGCCACCTTGGAAAAGTGGCACCGTAAGCTGAGGGCCGATGCTTCCCGCCTTGTTCTTCCAGTCGAGAAAATCCTCCGCACCGATGCTCTCGATCCCACCGCTGCCGATCAGCTTGAAGCTGGGATAAAAGTTCGCCGTCGCCACGCCAACGTTCGCATTCGCCTCGCGCATCGTCTGCTCTGCGGCGCGCAAATCAGGCCGCCGTTGCAGAAGCGCGCTCGGCAGACCGCCACCCATCCTTGGCGCACTTGGCAAAGAGAGGCTTGTGGGCAGATTGAAGTCCGCCGGAACTGATCCACAAAGCAGCGCCAGTGCGTTTGCCGCATTGCCACGCTGACGTTCCACGCCAAAGAGATCATGGCGGGCAAGTTCGTGCTCAGTGCGCGCACGGGCCACATCCATCTCGTTCGCCAGACCGCCTTGGAAACGACTTTGCTGAAGCTTCAGCGCCTCGCCACGGAGGTCGATGGTTTCCTGCAATATCCGTCGCTGCGAATCCAGCGAAGCTGCGAGGAAGTAATTCCGCGCCACCTCCGCCGCGATGACGAGCCGCTGCGTGGCCACCTGTTCGATGGCCGAGCCTTCGCGTGCCTTTGCCGCCTCCACACCGCGCCGCACCTTGCCCCACAGATCGACCTCGTAGTTCAATGTCAGGAAGCCCTGATGCCTGTCACGCTCCAGTAGAGGAAGCGGGACACCGGGTGGCAAATTTGCGCTGAAGCTGCTGCCGGATGAGCGTTCCAGCGTCACCGCGTTTTGCATCCCAAATTGCGGCAGCCAGTCGGCCTTCTGCACACCAGTCATCGCCCGGGCGGTCTCCACACGAGCCAAGGCACCCGCGAGATCCTGATTGTTCGTCAGCGCCTGCTCCACCAGTCGGTTCAGTGTCTGGCTGCGATACAGCGTCCACCACGCATCCGGCAGCGCTAGGTCGCTGATGTCCGCCTTGTTCTTCCAGCGCGTGCCGAGATTCACCTCAGGCAGCTTGAAGTCGGGACCGACAGTGCAGGAGGCGAGAGACAGCCCCAGCGTGATGGCAGCGCACAATGACGAAGGAGGAATGACGAAGGACGAAGACATGAGAAAGGACTTGGCTCACGGTTCAGGAGATTTCGTCATTCGTCATTCGGAATTCGTCATTCCACACAAGCCGCGTATTTTCCCCGGATTCACCTCACCCACCATGAGCATCCCCATCGAAGAACTCCAGTCCGCCTTGTCCTCCGTGCAGGAAGAATTGCAGCGTGTCCGCCAGCGCCTCGATGAGCTGGAAAAGGTCGTCAGCATCGACACCGACGACGATGGCATGCGCCGCGTGTATCTCGAGTGCAATGATCTCGTCGTCCGTCCCGCGCATGACCCACGCTGGATCTCGCTGCACCTGGGCTCCAATGAGGACGGCGGCTATCTCTGCCTGCATCATTTGAATGAAGCCACCATCGGCGCGGAGTTGTCCCTCGATGGTTCCGGCTCGCCGCAACTCCTGCTGCGAGGCAAGGACTTCCAGCCGCGCGTCAGCATCTTCACCCAGGACGACTGCGGATTCATCGCCGTTCATGCCGAGGCAGGCCGCCCCGGTGCCCTCATGCGTGCCCAGCCGCGCGGCGGCTCCGTGGCTGTTTTGCAAAAAGATGGCGGCTCACGCGGAGTGCTGGTCCACGATGATGGCGAGATCTCCGAAGACGGCACCTTGAAGCCACCTGCCACCGACCTACTCTTCGCCGATGGCGATCTGCACACGATGGTAAAGCTCCACTCCGACGGCGAAGGCGGCCTGCTCAGCCTCGGCCCGCCAGGGCAGCCCGATGCCATCGCCCTCGTCGCCCGCGAAGATGGCCCCGCACTCATGCTGCACAGCCCTGCCGAGCTTCACAGCATCTCCATGATGGCGCTGGATGGCTCCGCACAAGTCTGCGTGCATGAGGGAAAAGTCCCTGGCACTGGCTACGAGGCGCACATGGCCGCCGGTGAGTCCGGCAGCAGTCTGGCTCTGCGCGGCGAGACCTCCGAAAAGGCCGTGGACATTTCCGCACTCGAAGTAGCCAGCAGTCTCACCCTGCATGATCGCGATGGCGACCCACGCGTCATGCTCGCTCATCATCACGACAGTCATTCCGCCCTCACCCTGCAATCCACGGGCGAAGAAGACGGCTTCCGCGCCATCGCCAGCGGCGAGGTTTCCTCCGTCGAGCTCATGTCCCCCAGCGATCCAGAAACGAAAATGCTTCACGCGGTCACCGCCGAGAAACCCGTCGTCATTTTGCAGAAAAATAAACGCCCACTACTCATGTTCGGCGAAGGCGATCAAGGCGGCGTTATCTCCGCTTATGGCAATGCCTCAGGACAGGCAGGTATAGCCACTCTTTCCGGCGGCCCCGTGGCAGGCTCACTCCTGCTCTCCACCGCCGACGGCACCCCGCAGCTCACGCTCGACTCCACCGACCACGGCGGGCGACTGCTCATCAACAACGACCTCGGCTTCCAGCGCGTGGCACTCGGCGTGTATCAGGAGGCCGGCGGCCTGCACCTGAACAACACGGGCAATATCGGAGTTCAGGCCGTCGCATCTCCGAAGGGCGGCATCATCATCGTCAACGATCCTGATGGCGATGTCGCCGCGACTTTGCCCGAACAAGCTGGAGAAGACTCATCCGACTGGGGCAAGCTGCCCGACAGCTTCTGAGCATCGCGCCCTTGCCACATCGAAATGAGCACCTACATCGCAGCATGACACGCACAGGCATCGGATACGACGTTCACCCCTTTGAAGAAGGCCGCTCCCTCATCCTCGGCGGTGTGGAGATTCCTCACACTCGAGGCTTAAAAGGGCACTCCGATGCCGACGTGCTCTGCCACGCCATCGCTGATGCCGTGCTCGGAGCCATGGGCCTGCCAGACATCGGTTACTACTTCCCACCGAGCGATATGAGCATCGAAGGCATCTGTAGCCTGCGCATTTTAGAGAAGTGCGCCGCGCTCGCAGCGGAGAAAGGCTACACGATTGGAAACGTGGACTCCACCCTCATCGCCGAAGCTCCGCGCGTCATGAAGTACGCGTCGCTGATGAAGGAGAAGCTTGCCGCCGCGCTCGGCATCCAACCCGATCAAGTCGGTGTCAAAGCCACCACCAACGAACGCATGGGCTTCGTCGGAAGAGAGGAAGGCATCGCCGCAATGGCCGTAGCCAGCGTGACGAAGTAGTGGGGGACAAAGCGGAGGCGGTCTGGCTCGACATCCATTCCGCGAGGTGCTCTCATCGGCCTCAGCCATGAACCTGCGCATTCTCTCCGTCCTCCTGCTGCTCACCTCCTGCGGTCGCAGCGCCGATCCCGCCGCTCGTGAGAAAGAACTCACCTATCTCCGTTGCGTCATGCCGGACGACTTGCTGGAGTTCGCCCACGTCGAAGTCCCTGCTGCTGAAAACGTCGCCATCATGGGCGAAGGCGCGGCTCAGCACCTCGGCCTGCATCTGTTTCCAGGTCAAAAGAAGCGCAACGGCGGCATCCGTGCGGAGGTCAGCGTCGATTACCCATGCAAGCAGGGCGACACCGTGCGCTACGCGTGGCGCTTCATGGTGCCGAAAGGTTTCGTGTCCGATGCGCCGAAGAACCGCTGGTGGATCATCGGCCAGTGGCACGATCAGCCGGATCGCGCTCGCGGCGAAAGCTGGGACGGCTTTGCTTCCAAGAGTCCGCCCGTCCTCCTCGGCCTCGGTGAATTGCAGGGCAAACTCGGCATCGGCATCGCCTACGGCCCCGATCAATCGCAGAAACACGGCCCCATCTTCATCGAGCCCGGCAAATGGCACAGCCTCGCCATTGAGATCCACTGGTCCCAAAAAGCCGACGGCAAAGCCACCTTCTTCCTCGACGACATGACCCAGCCCGTCGCCACCGCCACCGGCCCGAACATGCACAACGACTTCCAGCACTTCCTCAAGCTCGGCATGTACCGCCACCCCGAGATTGAGACGGACAACTGGATCTACATTGATGATTTGAAGATCACGAAGTAACACAGGCCTGCGTTTGAACCTGATTGGACAAACCGTCACCAACTCGAAGCATGAGATGCGCTCATCTAATCGGAATACTCTGTCTAGTTTTCGCTCTACAATCATGTGAGAAACACGCGGCCTCACAGCAAGCAAAGCCCATGATCACAAAGCCAGAGCTTAACGAAACAGACAGATACATCCTGAATGCGATCAGAAAGTGGGTCTGGTCAGGTTTTTACACAGCGGACGAAGTTGATTTTATGATCGACGATATCCTCGAAGATGATGCTCACGAGGAATTCCTTCGTGAGGCAGTCGCTCCAGAGTTTGCGAAGAAGAGCGAGGCGGAAAAAAACTGGCCAGAGAAGTCGGATTGTGACCGGCTTGACTCTGTATTCGGAGCACTTGAGAAGAGAAACATTCTTTGCCTGCAAAAATCGGGATACGAAACGTCAGATGGACACCAGGAAGCGTTCGAAATCCTCTCGGATCAGCCGGGCAATCGATACATTGGATATTGTTTTTACGATGGCCAAGATTTGGAGCGCGCTCTTGATGGCGGCGGACTATTGGTGGCTTTTGATCACGTCGATGGGGATGTCCCAGATAAGATCAAGGTGGGGAACGCACTCAAAGAAGAGTTGGAACGTGTGGGGTTCAAAATCGATTGGAGTGGGACGACCGATCAACGCATCAACATTCCGACCATCGATTGGAAACGCCGCTACCGAAATGGATGATAGTCTGAGACGAT
>JBIKIA010000001.1:0-44285 GCA_044361885.1 Prosthecobacter sp.
GACCTTCGTCGCCATAGGCGAAGCCGTATTCGAGCACGACATCCATCCATTCCTTCAGCAGCGCCGGAGCCGAATACCAGTAAAACGGATGCTGCCAGACGATGACGTCGTGTTTCAAAAGCAGCTCCTGCTCCGTGGCGACATCGATGTGCAGATCAGGATAGAGTTCGTAAAGGTCGTGGAAGGTCACGCCTTCGAGATCACGCACAGCCTCCATCATCGCCAGATTCATCCGCGAGCGATGCAGCGCGGGATGGGCGAAGAGGATCAGGACTCGACTGGGCATGACCGTTTATTTAGACCATCATTCATGCCATGTCCGGGCCACACGCTCGATGGCCGTGGCCTTGCCGGTCGTGGGGTCGATGGTGACGAGCACGCCGTTGATGCGGACGGCACCTTTGCCGACGCCGAATTTGGCAGGCAGAGCGGTGTGGAAGCGCTCCAGCACAGGCTCGATCTCGCTTCCGATGATGGATTCTATGGGGCCGCACATGCCGGCATCAGATTGGAAGGCGGTGCCCTTTGGCAGCACGCGCTCATCTGCTGTCGGGACGTGGGTGTGAGTGCCGATCACGGCGGAAACCAACCCGTCGAGATGCCAGCCCATGGCGACTTTTTCACTCGTGGCTTCGGCGTGGAAATCGACAAAGATGATCGGCGTCTCCTGGCGCATTTCTTCGACGGCTTTGGAGATGGCGGGGAAGGGGTTCTCCATGCCTTCCTTCATGAAAACGCGGCCCTGAAGGTTGATGACGCCGACTTTGCCCTTCTTTGTTTCGAGTACGACGCTGCCCTGACCGGGAGGGTTGCCTGGGTAGTTGATCGGGCGCAGGAGGCGGGGTTCATCGATCATAAAGGGGACGATTTCCCGCTGGTCCCAGATGTGATCGCCCGTGGTCACCACGGCAGCACCTGCACGCATGAGGCCGATGGCGATCTTCGGCGTGATGCCCCGGCCACCGGCAGCGTTTTCCCCGTTCACGATGGCGAAGTCCACCTTCAGTTCCTCCTTCAAAAAAGGCAGCATCGTAGCCACTCCTTTTCGTCCGGGCTCGCCCACTACATCGCCCAAAAAGAGGATGCGGAGCATGTCGGGGGCGGAATCAGCAGGGGCGTCGGCTTCGATGGACATGCGCCCATAGGAGCCGGGGCGGAGCCCGGTGGCAAGCGTGTAGAGCTATCGGGCCAATGATCAGCCTGCCTTGCCGGGCAGTTCGACGAGCATCTGAGCGTTGCTGGGGTAGCGTTCGCAGAGGGTGAGCACGCGCTGGATGGCATCCACGGGCTTGCCGCCAGCGAGGCCGCGGCGGAGCATGTTGATCTTTTCCATCTGGAAGGGCGGCAGGAGCAGCTCTTCACGACGTGTGCCGGATTTGGCGATGTTCACGGCAGGGTAATAGTACTGCTCGGCGAGCTTGCGATCGAGCACGAGCTCCATGTTTCCGGTGCCTTTGAACTCGAGGAAGATGACGTCGTCCATGCGGCTGCCGGTCTCGATGAGCGCGGTGGCGAGGATGGTGAGGCTGCCTGCGCCGCGGGTGTTGCGCGCTGCGGCGAAGAGCCGGCGCGGGATCTCCATGGCACCGACGCCCATGCCGCCGCTGCCGGTGGCACCGCCGGATTTGGCGTTGTTAAAGGCGCGGGCGAGACGGGTGATGCTGTCCAGAAGCATGAAGACGTGATCTCCGGCTTCCACGAGGCGCTTGGCGCGCTCGATGGCAAAGCTGGCGATGCGGGTGTGGCTCTTGATGTCCTGATCATTCGAGCTGGCGTAGATCTCGGCATTCGGGAAGACGCGCTTGAACTCGGTGACTTCTTCAGGCCGCTCATCGACGAGCAGGATCATGAGGTGCATGCCGGGATGGTTGTGCACGACGGCCTCGGCAATGTGCTGGAGCAACGTGGTCTTGCCGGTGCGCGGCGGGGCGACGATGAGTCCACGCTGGCCTCGACCGACGGGCGTGAACATGTCGATCACACGTGTGGTGGCACGCTCCTTGGTGGTTTCAAAGCTGAGGCGCTTGTTAGGATTGATGGCCTTGAGTTCCTCGAACAAGGGCAGGTCGCGCACGGATTCGGGGACGCGGCCATTGACCTCGCTGATGCTGGTGACTTGGAGGCCACGTGAGCCCTTCTGGGCGATGCCTTTGATGAGCATGCCTTCACGAAGGCCGATCTGGCGGATGGTGTCGGCGTGGACAAAGGCATCAAGCGGATGCTGCGCAAACATGCGCTCTCTCATGCGCAGGAAGCCTTGTCCTTTGAGGTTCAGTTCGAGCACGCCTTCGACAGGCTCAGGCGGGCCGAGAAGGGTCTCGGGTGCCATGGGCTGGTCGTCGTCATGCGACTGCTGCTGATACCTGCTGTTGCCATGCTGCTGGCCACGGGAGGGCTGGTGATCGCGCTGCTGATATTCACGAGGCTGCTGGTGCTCGCGAGGTTGTGGATGCTCACGCTGTGGCTGCTGTTCGCGAGCTTGATAGTTGCCGTTGTTTCCACCTTCACTCTGGTGACCACCGCCGCCTTGCTGGGCGAGACGACGGGCGAGTTTCTCGGCCTTGAAGCGTTCGCGGCGTTCTTTCCAGCGTTCCCAGCGGGTTTTTTTGCGCTGGCCTTCGCCGGTTGGCGCGCCTGGGGCAGAGGCTTCTTCGGAGCCTTCGGCATCGGGGCCGTCATCGGACTCGGAGTCTTCGGGTGATGCTGGTGCGGGAAGGGGAGCTTCAGGGGCGGGAGCCGCAGCAATGGGCGCTGGCGCTGGAGATGGTTCCGGGGCTGGCGCAGGTGCAGGCACTTCCATCGGAGCGGCGGCTGCTGGCTCGACGGGAGTGTGGGCCGAAGCGACGGGTTCCTGCATTTTTGCCAGGATCTCGGCGGCCTTTTTTTGCAGGGCGGTTTTCCGCTCCTTCTTCACCGGCACTTTGATGGGAGCGACTTCCGGTGCGGCAGGGAGATCAAGCGGCAGTTCGACCTCGACAAGTTCGACTTTGGCGACCTTTTTCGCGGCAGCCTTCTTAGCAGCAGTCTTTTTCACGGCAGGCTTTTTCACGGCAGGCTTTTTGATAGCTGCTTTTTTGGCCGGAGCTTTTTTAGCGACTGTCTTTTTGGCAGCGGCTTTTTTCTTCGGTTTGTCCTCGGGCGGGAGTTCGTCGCTCATGGGAGTGGTTGGGGGAAGGGGTTACTCGAGCGAGTCGGCGATGCTGTCGTCGATCTCGAAGTTGGAGTGGACGTTCTGGGTGTCATCGTAGTCGTCGAGGAGGTCGTAGAGTTTGATGACGGTCTTCGCGGTTTCGATGTCGGTGAGGACGATGGGCGTGTTCGCCTTGTAGATGAGCTTGGGTGAGTTGGCGGTGATGCCTTTTTCACGGAGTGCGCCGACGACTTGGAAGAGCTGATCCGTGGCGGTGTAGATGCTCCACTCGTCGCCTTCGTCTTGCACGTCATCCGCACCGGTTTCGAGGGCGAGTTCCATGGCGGCATCTTCGGTGAGGTTGCCTTTGTCCAGCCGGAGTTCGCCCTTGCGGGTGAACTGGTAGGCCACGCTGCCGGCGTCGGCAAAGGTGCCGCCGTTTTTGGAAAGGAGCACACGCAGGTCGTTGGCGACCCGGTTGCGGTTGTCCGTCACGACTTCGACCATGAAGGCGACTCCACCGGGACCATAGCTCTCATAGGTGATTTCTTCGATGGTCGCGCCGCCGAGCTCTCCGGTGCCTTTCTTGATGGCACGCTCGATATTGTCATTGGGGACATTGGCAGCCTTTGCGGCGATGACGGCGCTGCGGAGGCGGGCATTGAGGTCGGTGCTTCCCCCGCCGTGCTTCGCGGCGATGGTGATCTCCTTGGACATCTTCGAGAAGACGCCGCCACGTTTGGCGTCGATCACAGCCTTAGTGCGCTTGATCTTGGACCACTTATTGTGACCTGCCATGATACTTTGCTTGAGAGTTGGTGAGGGGGTGAAACCGATCTAAGGTGATCCGCACGGTGAAGTGGGAGTTCCCTGGTTTGGGAATCGGTGGTTGCGTATAAAAAATGAAGTAGCGGCCTTGCCGCGGTCTCCGCTCATTCCAAGCCGGGGGAGGCCTGACGCAGAATGAGGTTTCGTGAGGATTGCCACCTTCAGAAACCACAGCTCCAATCAACGGAGCGGACACCAGAGGTTCGCCTCGCTGAGGGAACCGTTAACGGACGGAGTCTGCGGGATGGCAGGCCGGCTTGCAAGGTGTTTTTTACGCGGAGCAAAGAGCGGGGCGTCCCGCTCACTTCAGCCTTTTACCGTATATCGCAGCACGCTGGCGATCTTGGTGCGCATGTCTTTGCGATCGACGATCATGTCCACGAGGCCGTGCTGCATCATGAACTCGGCGGTCTGGAATCCAGGCGGGAGATCAGCATGCGTCGTCTCTTTCACCACGCGCGGGCCGGCAAAACCGATCATGCACTTCGGCTCGGCGATGATGACGTCTCCAAGTGTGGCAAAGCTGGCGGTGACACCGCCCGTGGTCGGATGCGTGAGCACAGAGATGTAGGGCAGGCGAGCCTCGGCATGACGAGCAAGAGCACCACTCGTCTTTGCCATCTGCATGAGGCTGAGGATGCCCTCATGCATGCGCGCACCACCGGAGGCGGAGAAGACGATGACGGGCTTTCTTTCCGCTGTGGCAGCTTCGATGGCGCGGGTGATCTTTTCTCCGACCACGCTGCCCATGGAGGCGCCGAGGAAGCGGAAGTCCATGACGGCGAGCAGCACAGGGATGGTCTCGATGTTTGCACGACCAGTGACCACGGCCTCCTTCAGGCCGGTCTTGGTCTGGTAGGCTTTCACCTTGTCCACATAACCTTTGAAGCCGAGTGCATCTACGGAGTCGAGCTGTAGGTCCATCTCCTCGAAGGTGCCTTCATCCACGAGGCTGGTGATGCGCTCGCCGCTGCTGATGGTGAAATGATAGCTGCACTGGGTGCAGACGCGGAGGTTTTTGGCCAGCGCCTGCTCGAAGAGGCTTTCATTGCAGGACGGACACTTGGTCCACAAGCCTTCCGGCATGTCCTTCTTCTTTTCACCGAGTTCGTTGACGGAGCGCTTTTTGAAAAATCCCATGATTGTGATGTGTGTAGGTCCGATTCCATGGACCGCCGACCCCGAACTCCGCAGACTGGCAAACCGCCGGAGCGCCGGAGCACCCGCCCGGCAGAGGTAAACGGCCCGGTCAGAGCCGGACACGAGGCAGAGACTAGCCACGCGCGGCGGTGATGACCACCACTTTTTCTGCCCCGGCTTCTCGTTTCAGCACCTTCGCGCACTCGTGGGCCGTGGCACCGGTGGTCAGCACGTCGTCCACGAGCAGCACTTTTTTCCCACGGATGTCCAATCGCCGCCAGCCGGAGAGGGGAAAAGAGCGCCGCAGGGCGAAGACTCCGCGCAGGTTCTCCAGACGCTCATGGCGGTTCAGTCTCGCCTGCGTGGAGGTGAGCCGTTTCCGCCGGATGATTTGAGCGGTTGGGATGCCGGTGCGGGCGGAGAGTTCCCGGCAGAGTTCCCAGCTTTGATTGAAACCCCGCCGCATCTCCCGCAGCCAGTGCAGTGGCACAGGCACCAGCACCCAGGCCGAGAGGTCTTCTGGCGCGAGGCGCGGTTCTGACAGAGTACGGATCAGTGCTTCTGCCAGGACTCCGCGCAGCGTCAGATCACCACTGTATTTGAAATGATGAACCAGCTCCCTGAGTGGACCAGCCGCCTTGAATCCTGAAATGGCAAAGTCGAAGGCCATCCTTCGCCCATCGCAGTTGGAGCATTTGAAGGCTCGCTCCATCGCTCCAGCAAAGGCCTCCCCACAAACCGAGCAGTAGGGTGGTTCGATGGCAGTGAGTTCTTCGAGGCACGGAGTGCAAAGCCAGTCCGTCAGTCCCGAGGGTTGTTCGAATGCCGTCAGCCCGGCCTGACAGGCGCGGCAGGTGCGCGGGTAAACGAGGTTCAGCGTTCCCTCCCCGATGCGCGACCAAGTCTGCTGCAAAGCAGATTTCAGTGGCAGGCCGGGGTAAGACATAGAGCAGCCACCATTTTATCCCTGACTCCGGTCGAGATGGCGAGCTTTCTGTTCTTGGTTCAGCGCCCACTGGTCAAAAGGCAGGAGCCACGCACCACTCTCCACAGCTTGGCAGCGCTTGTCGGCCTGCTGAGAATCGGGTCGCAGTGAGTGTGGGAAAAGCCAGCCCGTGAGAGAAGTCAGCGCTCCGGAGCCTGGAGCCATCGCGCGCGGCGAACGTGGCCAAGCCGCGCCACTTTGCCCCAGTGTGAATGGCTTCCATGAGCATTAGTAACCAACGGTCTAGAATGAGGCGTTTTGCATTGTCCGCTTGGCATCTCTTTTCTCTTTTTTGACCCTTTCCTGCACTTGCTGGTTATCTGGCGTCGAGTTTAGGCTCAAGGTTATGGTCGTTCGGGGATGGATTCCGAAAGCCATTGATCACCGCAAAATGATCTCCTCCCGCGATCATCATGAAACTAATCTTTCCGAAAGTGTTGTCCGGAAAGCGGAGCCAGTAGCTCTTGTTTACTCGGCTGTTCCATAGCTTTTGATCAAGCGTCTTCGGCATGTCAATCACGGCCAAATGAGTGTAACCATCTGATGGGGCCAGAAAGCTGTGTTCATCTAGCACTTCCTGGATACCCCCCCTTCTGGTTGGATTTCACAGCGCCAATCGTATGGAGTATTGGGGGCTTGTGAGGCATCCTCCTTTGTTCGGCAACTGATTTGAAATGCGACCGTGCTTGTCTTGGAAAGGCCGATGGTAACCGGGCTACCGTCACGCGGCACTTTCGACTGCCCCCGCAGCGCATCTAGTGGCACCGGATTTCCTGCCTTCCGTAGATGAAAGACAACAGGGGACGCTGCATTGGGCTGATAAACTCCTCTCCCGTTGTCCAAGCCAAAATCAAAACCCTGCGACGACGGCCTGAGAACCCCATTTTTATCCACAAAATAATAGCCGTTTTTTGAAACCATTATGTGTAAGCTGGCCCCTTTGGATTTGATGGTAAACCTGCCATCTGTACCAGCAGTTGTTGTGATCGGCGTCCCCTTCATCATGTTGTCCAATACAGACGCCTCAACTTTAGCCCAAGGAACCGGATTGTTTTCATGGTCCAACACAACACCATAAAACTCGATTGGCGTCTGCATCAAAGCCATCAACGGATTGGTCGGTGGCGTTGAGGTCTTGAATAATGGCGGCGACACCGACAGGGCACCAGAGTCATCGGGTAAAGAAGTTGTATTTCCATGGTCTCTCAATGCTTCTTCTCGATTGGGCAGCCTCAATAAAACAACTGCTAGCACCAGCAGCAGGGCAGCGACGCCTATTACTTTAGTTTGCTTCTTCATGGAACACGATTTGGAATGATGTCGAATGAGTTGAGTAGTGCCCGCCACACACCAAAAGTTAGTTGAAGCGACCAAATCCATTCGGCGCTGTGCTCGCTACCGAAAAAGCTTCGATAGTTGTTTTCAAAGACAAAAGCATCCATGTCAATCTCCCATCCTCACTTGCGCGATGGCCCGATGCGCGGATCAGGCGCGCCGAGCAGCACCCAGGTTTCCAGCAGGGCGATCTCGATGGGCGGGAGCTTTTTCTTCGGCGGCATGGCGCTGTCGGAGTCGAGGTGGCGGATGGCTTGGATGAGCGGGCTGTTCTTCAAATCACCGGGCTTCACCGCCGGGCCGTTCTCGCCACCCGTTTCCCAACCAACCTTGGAATCCAGGAACAGCTCGCCTTCGACTTCATGCTCACGCGAATGGCACTCGTAGCAGCGGGTCTGGAGGATCGGCAGGATCTGGGCGCGGAA
This sequence comes from Prosthecobacter sp., assembly GCA_044361885.1. Lineage (GTDB taxonomy): Bacteria > Verrucomicrobiota > Verrucomicrobiia > Verrucomicrobiales > Verrucomicrobiaceae > Prosthecobacter. The sequence goes on from JBIKIA010000001.1 coordinate 7,844, forward strand.
GAACTGATCCGGCTCGTAGGCTGGCTTGCTCTCCTCACCGGCAAAGGCACTCGCCACTGCCGTCAGTGCGATCAGTGAAAACGCGAAAGGCTTCATGCAGAGAATAACGAAGTCCTGCCTGACTCCGCCGCTGCGAATCTTGTCCGATTGAGGGCCGACTTTGCCATTCAGCTCAAACTTGTCATCCACGTCTGCGCAACTGCCGGTGGAAAAATCTCCCAAGCTGGCCGAAGCAACCATACACGCACCATGCACGCCGCCGGCCCCAAAAATCCCCTCCATGGCATCACTCTCGAAAAGATGCTCAATCAGCTCGTGGAGCACTATGGCTGGGAGATGCTGGGCCAGATGATCAAGATCAACTGCTTCAACTTCCACCCGAGCATCAAGTCCAGCCTGGTCTTCCTGCGCAAGACGCCCTGGGCACGCACGAAGGTGGAAGAGCTGTACATTGATTCGCTTCCCGACATGCAGCCCAAGGTGGAATCCGCCGAAGCTGCGGCTGCCGAGCCTTCAGCTCCGGTGCAGGGCGCCGATCTCGATATTGGCCTGCCGGAGACGTGATGAGATCTCCTTCATGAGGGCTTGAAGCAGTTTGATTTTCAGGTGCGGCAGCGCGTCTGCCAAGGCAGTAAACCAAGTGCGGGTGATGACGAGGCATTCCACCTTGTCCATCGCCACCACATCAGCGGAGCGGGGAGAGCCGTCCAGGAAGGCCATCTCACCCGCCGTCATGCCTGCAGCCAGGACATCCACCCGGCGGTGCAGCCCGCCTTCTTCACGGATCTGCACCTCCACATTCCCCTCGATGATCACGAACATCTCGTCGGAGCTTTCCCCTGCGGTGATCAGCGACTCTCCGAGCGCGAACGAACGCCGCGGCAAATCACGCTCCAGGATGCGGATCTCTCCCGGTGTGCAGGTTTGAAAGACGGCACACTCCTCCAGTTTCAGCTCACCCGCCGAGCGCCAGGAGGCCCCCGTGACCGACATGAGCAGGGCATCCTCACTGGTTTCGAGTGCCGCATCCACCGTGGCAAAAATGGCGCTGGAGGGAATGCCCGCCTCATTCAAACGCGGGGTCAGTTTTCCAGGCTGACATAGGATCACCCGCACTCCCTGCCGCTCCAGACGGGAACGCAGATCGGCCAGCAGTTTCAGGCTCACCGTGTTCGCCGTGACCACCGCACGCAGATCGAAGATCACATGCAGGCAACCGGCATTCGCGAGCTGAAAGACCTGCCTGACCACGGGCTCGAAGGTGGTGAAAATCAGCCCGCCCTGCAGTTCCAGCACTTGGATGCGCCCCCCATGAGTCTTCAGGGTTTCCCGTGAAGAATAAGGCAGCCGCCGCCGCGCGGTGACCTCTCCGCCGTGATAGGAAAGCCGCACCGCTGTGCGTGGCGTCGCCGTGGGATTCATCATGTGCAGTGCCAGCTCACGAGACAGATCCATGCACACCTTGATGCCGCGCAGGCTGTTCCCCTGCGGGTCCAGAGCCGGTGAAAAGACACCGATCCCGAGCTGCCCGGGCAGCACCGCGAGGATGCCGCCACCGACACCACTTTTCGCCGGCAACCCCACGCGGTAGATCCACTCGCCCGACCAGTCATACATGCCGCAGGTGGCCATCACGCCGAGCACGTTATCGACATACTGAGATTCGATGGCGCGCTTCCGCGTCAGTGGCTGCACACCTTGATTCGCCAGCGTCGCGCCCATCAGTGCCAGATCCCGGCAGGTCACACGGATGGAGCACTGCTGAAAATAAGTCTCCAGCGTCTCATGCGGATCTTCATCCACGATGCCGAAGTTCCGCAGCAGCCAGCCGATGGCGCGATTGCGGTGTCCCGTCTCACTCTCACTGCGATACACCACGTCATCGATGTCCAGATCACGTCCGGCAAAGCCGCCCAAATACGCCAGCAGCCTTTCGAAGCGTGACTTGCCATCCTTCGGCAAAACCTGCCCGCAGGTGGCGATGGCCCCCGCATTGATCATCGGATTGAAAGGCGCACCCGTTCCTTCCTTCAGGCTGATCGCATTAAAAGCTTCCCCCGATGGCTCCACGCCGATGCGCTTCAGCACATGCTCCTCACCTCGGTCCTCCAGCGCGAGACCATAGGCCAGCGCCTTCGAGATGGATTGAATCGTGAAGAGCTGCCTCGTGTCACCCACCTCATAGACGTGGCCGTCGCGCGTGGCGATGCAGATGCCGAACCACTTCGGGTCGGCTTTGGCCAGTTCGGGGATATAGTCGGCGACATGACCCTCCATGACAGGCGCGTAGCGGGCATGGAGCGTCTCTAGGTACTCTTGGATGGGAGAGAGCATCCCATCTGCCTAAGCAGGGATGGTGCCGGGAGATTCTTTATTTTGTCCCCCTGCCCGATCCGCCACGAAGATCGTGTGCGTGCAGCGCTTTGCCTGGGGGTAGGCCTTGCACGGCACGACGCTGACTTTGAAGCCTGCTTTCACGAGCTTCTTCTCGAAGCGCTGGTCCGAACTCGCCGACCAGAAAGTCACCCTCGCCCCAGGCTTCAGCGCCTGGATGATCGCCACGAAGCCCTGCGCCTGATACAGCCGCTCATTGCCATCCTGCACCATCGCGATGGGGCCATTGTCCACATCCAGCATGATCGCATCGTAGTGTCCCTTCGGTGCCTCCGTGATGGTCTGATACACATCCCCCACGATCACCTTCACCCGAGGATCGTCCAGCAGAGCGCCATTCACCTCGCGCAGATGCTCGCGGTTCCAGGCCACGATCTCCGGCAGCAGCTCCGCCACCTCCACCACCGCATCCGGCCCCACCATCTCCAAAACCCGCCGCAGCGTGAAGCCCAGCCCCAGCCCGCCGATCAGCACCCGCATCCCCGGCTGCTCCACCACCCGAGTGCAAGCCAGCTCCGCCAGGGCCTTTTCCGACTCATTGGCGTTCGTGCCCATGAGCGGCTGCCGGTCCACCCGGATGTAAAAGTGCGTATCATGCGAGTGCAGCGTCATCTCTGCACCCTCGGGAGTGCGGGCCGAGGCCAGTTGGAGGAAAGGTTTCAAAGTCCGCCGCCCATCGTCTGAAATGTCGCAGCACGCATCTTGAAAAGATTCGCACACTCCCCATACTCGCACGAACAGCACTCCCAGATCTCACTTCCGCGCCATGCTTTCCTTCCTGAAAATCCGTAACCTCGCCCTCGTGGAAGATGTGACTTGGGAGCTGGCACCGGGGCTCGTCGGCGTGACCGGAGAGACGGGCGCGGGGAAGTCCATCATCGTCGGCGCGCTGAAACTCATCCTCGGGGAGCGCGCAGACCGCAGCCTCATCCGCACCGGGCAGGACACTTGCACCGTGGAGGCCAGCTTTCACCTCAAAGACAGCCGCGCCGTGGATGCCGTGCTCGATGAAGCCGGGCTCGAAGCCTGCCAGGACGGCGAACTTCTCATCAAACGTGCCGTCAGCATCGGCGGAGCAAACAAGCAGTTCGTGAACTGCTCCCCCGTCACCATCCAGGTGCTCAAAGCGCTCGGCGAGCTGCTCGTCGATCTCCACGGGCCGCATGATCATCAGTCGCTGAACTCGCAGGAGCGCCAGCTCGAGATGCTGGACAAAGCCGCTGGCCTCGAAGACACGCTCGCCACCTACGAAGAAGCCTGGAAGCAATGGCGCGCTGCTTTGACCGAACTCGAAGACCTCGAAAACAGCGAGCGCGCTGGCACCCAGCAGCTCGACATGCTGAAGTTCCAGGTCAACGAGATTGCCGCCGCCAACCTCAAACCCGGCGAGGAAGAAGAGATCGAATCCCGCCACCGCATCGCCGCTAATGGAGCGCGCCTCGCCGAGTTGTGCGGAGCCATCACCAGCCGCCTCAGTGGTGATGAAGGCGGCGTGCTTGATGCCCTGCGCGAGATCGGACGCAGCATTCACGACCTGGAAAAGATCGACCCCGCCTCCGCGAAGATGTTTGAAGGCTTCCAGTCCGCGCTCATCGAACTCACCGACCTCGAAAGCAGCGTCCAAGACTACGCCGGCGAGCTAGAGATCGACCCCGCCGAGCTCGCGGAACTCGACCAGCGCATCCACACCATCCAGACCCTGAAGCGCAAATACGGCCCCACCGTGCAGGCCATCCTCGACTTCCTCGCCGAAGCCGAGACAAAGCTCAGCAAGATCGAGAACCGAGGCGAAGAGCTGGAGCGCCTGGGCAAACTCGTCAAAGACCGCCGCACGCAGGTGGACAAGCTCGCCAAACAGCTCAGCGAAAAGCGTGGCAAAGCCGCCCCGAAGCTCGCCAAAGAAGTCGCCACCCACCTCGCCGACCTCGGCTTCAAGCGCAGCGTCTTCGAGGCCCAGCTCACCACTCTCGGCGAACCCGCACGCCACGGCTTCGAGGAGGTCGATTTCCAATTCGCCCCCAACCCCGGCGAACCCTTAAAACCCCTCCGCCTCACCGCATCGAGTGGCGAGATGTCCCGTGTCCTGCTCGCCGTGAAAAGCGCCCTCGCGAAACAAGACAGCGTCGGTTTGCTCGTCTTCGATGAGATCGACGCCAACGTCGGCGGCAACATCGCCGAAGCCGTGGGCCGCAAGATGGCCTCACTGGGCGAGACTCATCAAGTCATCGCCATCACCCACTTCCCGCAAGTCGCGTCACTGGCGCAGAGCCATTTCGTCGTTACCAAAGATATCGTCGGTGACCGCACGAAATCCACCATCCGCGAGATCACCGCCGACGAGCGCATCGAGGAACTCGCGAGGATGCTCGGCGGCAAAATCGAGTCTGCCAGAGAGCATGCGCGGGGATTACTGGCCGGGGCGTGACCAAGGCTCCGCAGGATTGACAACCCTTCATCCAGCGAACATTCATTCACCATGCCCGCTGTCATCACCGCACCGAAATCTTGGGTCGCCTCCGTCGGGCGTCTATCGCTTCCGAAGAAGTCGGCACGTCGTTTGCAAACCCTCATGGATCGCAACAACGACGGCCTGCTCACTCCCGCAGAGCGCCGTGAACTCACCGCTCTCGTCGAGTGGAGTGAAAACGTCTCCCTCATCCGCGCTCAGGCCCTGCAACTGCTCGGCAAAAAGGCCGCATGAGCGTCCCGGCCACATTGGCTGCCAGAGTTCGCCAGCGTGCTGAGCATCGCTGCGAATACTGCCGGATGAGCCAGTCTCTCCAAGGCGCGAGCTTCCACATCGAGCACATTCACCCGCGCATCCACGGCGGTAAAACCATCTTTGGAAACCTCGCGCTCGCCTGCCCTGGCTGCAATCTCCACAAAGCCGACTGCACCACCTCCACCGATCCCGCAACGGGGGAAGTCGTCCCGCTCTTCCATCCGCGAAAGCATGCATGGGACGATCACTTCGCCTGGTCCGACGCAAGATTGGAAGCACTTTCCTCCATAGGCCGCGCCACCCTTCATCGACTCCAACTGAATCACCCACGCCGACTCCTCATCCGCAAAGCCGAAGGGCGTTTTGGGCTGTTTCCTCCTGGGTGACGGCCACTGAAGACCATTTCGTCGAGCAGCTTGGGTGAATTATTACGCCGCCATTTCCACGGCTTTGCTCCACTTGGCGTCACCGGTCAGAGTGCCGCGCAGGTAGGTCTCGGCTTCCTGGCAGTTCTTCTCGGGATCAAGCGGGAGACGCAGGGTGAGTTCGAGTCCTTGAGGTGAGAGACGCTTGGCGGAGACGGTGCCGCCGTGGAGGTGCATGGTGACGTAGCAGGCCATCATGTTCACACCGAAGTCATCTGGCTTGCGGCTGCGGGTGTAGAAAGGGTCGAATAGATTGGCCCCACTGTCATGCGGACCACCCCAGGCCGCATTGTCAGTGAGGGTGATGATGGCGTAATAATCGCCGGTGGCGTCGGTTTGCAGACTGGCCTGGATGTGGATGCTGTCTCCGGGCTGGAGGTGGGTGAGCTCCTCGATGAAAAGCAGCCGCAGGAGCTGGCGGAAGCGCTCGCCATGCACCAGCAGTGCAGGGAAGTTCTGCGCGATGTCGATGCTGAGTTTGATTCGGTTTTCCTGGAAGTGACCGGCGTAAGCAGCCTGGGTCTCGTTAAGCAGATCATGGAGGCTGACCTGCTCGGTGCGGGCGAGTTTGCGCGCGTGGGAGGCGTGGGCGAGGTGGGTCAGCAGGGACTGGATGCGGTCGATCTGAGTGGCGGCTTGATTCTGGGTCTCGATCCAGAAGGAGGGGTCACGCGGATGCCGGGCATCGATCTCCTCCATGAGCTTCATGGGGGCGAGATCGATGAAGGCGCGCACGACGGTGAGGGCGTTGCGGAGATGGTGATTCAGGCCTTCAGCCAGGATGCCCATGCCGCTGACTTTGTCAGCGATGAGCTGGGTACGGAGGTCGTCGGCTTTTTCGTGGAGGAGCCGCTCACGGTTAAGCAAGGTTAGGTAGGCCTCCATGCCATCCCGGAGCACGAGGGTGAAGTGCTCAGGATCCACGGGCTTGTGCAGGTAGCGCCAGGCGCGGCCTTCATTCACGGCCTTCACCGCGCTGTCATAGTCGGTGTAGGCGGTGACGAGGATGCGGATGACATTGGGCTGGAGCCTGCGGGCACGTTCCATGAGCTCCACGCCGCTTTCGCCGGGCATGCGCTGGTCAGTCAGGAGGATGCCGATGCGCGCACCATGCTCTTCCAAAATGCGGAAACCATCGGCGGCATTCGTGGCCGTGTGGATGACATATTCATCCTCAAAGATCTGCCGGAAGTAGCGCAGAGATTTTTCCTCATCATCCACGTAAAGGATGTGAAAAGGGTGCTGGGCCTCGCTGGTCATGGGCTGTCGGGTGCTGGATTGAAGGTCAGGATAAACTCGGTGTATTCGCCCGGCTGGCTGTAGGCCTCGATCTTGCCGCCCATGCCCTGCATCATGCGGTAGCAGAGGCTGAGCCCGAGGCCCATGCCCTTGCCGACTTCCTTGGTGGTGAAGAAGGGATCAAAGATGCGTTGAAGGGCGTCCTGGGGGATGCCGGTGCCGTTGTCGCGCATTTGTAGCTGGATGTGATCGCCCTTGCGAATGATGCTGAAGGTGATGGCCGGATCTTCCCGTCCCGCGAGCGCATCCACGCTGTTCTGGATCAGGTTGATGAGGATCTGGACGATGTGGTTTTCATCTCCGAGCACGATGATGTCCTCGGGCAGATCAATGAAGAGTTCCATTTCGTGGTCGGTCACCTGCTGGTTCATCAATCGCACAGCCTTGGCCACGGTTTGATTCAGGTTCACCGGCACGCCGCCTTTGTTTTCGGGATGGGCAAATGTACGCAGATCATTCACGATCGAGGCCACGCGGTCCACGCCTTCGCTGATGTCCGAAAGGATTTCCTGCACCTGCTCCACCATTTCGGGCGGCATGGTGCGGGACTTCTTTTTTAGGACATAGACCGCAGACTTCACGAAGTTCAGTGGATTGTTGATCTCATGCACGATGCCTGCGCTGAGGCGGCCGATGGAGGCCAGCTTCTCGCTTTGAGTGAGCTGAGCCTCTGTTTCACGCAGGCGCTGGAGCGTGGTGGTCAGCTCTTCATTGCGTGAACGCAGCTCTTCACGCTGGGCCTCCACTTTGCAGCGGTTCACGAACTCACTCAGCCGAATGCCGTGATGCTGGCGGCTGCCGAAATAGAGGATCACGCAGGTCAGCAGCAAAAAGAGCGTGTTGTTGAGGAAGAGACCATTGGCTCTCAGCCCGGCACCGAAATGCAGATTCGGCACGGTGGCGGCGAAGTAGCACAGCAGCACGAGCCCGACGGTGAGCCCGATCTCCTCGAAGGTCCACTGGAACACAAAGGAGGTGCCCACGAGGCAGAGCAGCAGCCCGGCGTAGTAAGACGAGCTGGCGTTCCCGGTCAGGAACAGCATCACGCAGATCGCCATCGCTGGGATCAGGGGAAGAATGACGGGATAAACGCGGTGGTAACGCGCCGCCCACGGGCGGTCCAGGGCCAGCAGCAGCGGGACGCAGAAGAGGGAGCAGACCAATCGAAGGACGAGGAACTCCCAGAAACGCAGCGGGTAGGCCAGCCAGTCCAGCACCGAGCAAAATGGCACCAAGATCATCACGAACCACGCGCCTAGGCGCGCATTGCGCATGTTCAGCTCCTGGATCTCCGTCGCAAAGCGTCCCGAGCGCTCGGCTTGCGCCAGGACTTTGGCATCGATATTCGGTGCGGCTGCCGGAGGCGATGGTGCAGACTCATCCAACTGCACGAAGTGCAGCGGGGTAGTCATGGAGGGGACGGCAAAGTGTGACATAAAGCTCTAATTATAGAAATTACACTCAGCTTAATTATTGTGCAAACAGGAAACTGGGGGTTCTTCAACCACCTCGGCCTTCCAACGCCCTCCCTTCTGCCCTGTCAAAGGCCCGTCATGCTATCTCCCAGGCGCACTTTCACTATCCGTCTCCTCGCCGTCTTTGGCCTTCTCGCCATCTCCATCTGGAGCCAGCGTGCCCTCTGGGCTGACACGAGCGACCTCGCGGAAAAAGCCCGCCGCCACGCGCCGAAGGACGAGACCTTTGCCTCCCGGCTCGTCCATGCCGCGCTGGACCGCCCCAGCCAGCGCGTTCGCTACGATCCCGCTTATGTGAAGCTCGACTACCCCGGCGGCGATGTGCCCGCCGACACCGGCGTCTGCACCGATGAGGTCATCCGCTGCTACCGCGCACTCGGCTTCGATCTGCAAAAACTCGTCCACGAGGACATGAAGCGTGCCTTTTCCGCCTACCCAAAGAACTGGGGTCTCAGCACGCCGGACAAAAACATCGACCACCGCCGAGTGCCCAACCTCCAGACCTTCTTCAAGCGCCAGAAAGCCTCCCTCCCCGTCACCCAAAATCCCGCCGACTACCGCCCCGGCGACCTCATCACCTGCACCGTCGCTGGCAAACTGCCCCACATCGCCCTCGTCGTCCCCGCCCCAGACGGCAGCGAGCGCCTCTGGATCGTCCACAATATCGGCCAGGGTCCGCAATGCGAAGACCGCCTCTTCGAGTTCCCCCTCACCGGGCACTTTCGCTGGCATCCGGGGAGGTGATGTCGTCTTGATCGTTGCCTCGCGCCTAGTTTCCAGCCAAGCATGGAGCCTTCATGAAAAAATCCTGGCTCGTCGCGCTCGTCCTTTTGCCTCTCGTCGTCATCGGACTGGCGCGGCTGCGGCTGGAGACGGACATTTTATCCACGCTGCCGGGGGAGGTACCGGAGGTGCGGGCGCTGAAGCTGCTGCGGGATGGGTTTGCGGGCGGGAGTGATCTCGTGATCGCCCTGGAGGCGGAGGATGAAGCGACCTCGGAGGAGCTGACCTCCGCTCTGGCCGAGCGACTGCAAAAGCGCGCCGATTTGGTGAAGGAGGTGCGTTGGGCGCAGCCGATGGAGGCTCAGGCGCAATCCGGCGCGGCGCTGCTGGCGTGGTCGCTGCAAAACACGGACCCAGGGAAGCTGCGCGCCGTGCAGGCCCGGCTGGAGGGCGCTGGCGCAAAGGCGCAGCTCCAAAAGGCGCTGCAAGCCGTGGCGACATCGCTCGATGCCGAGCGTGTGCAGCGGGCTTCGTATGATCCGCTCGGGCTCCTGGAAAGTCTCGACACATCCGCAGCAGGCGCGCTGGAGGGATCGCTCTTCGGCCTCGTCTCGGAAGATGGTGCCTTTCGTGCGCTGATGGTCACGCCAGCGACAGAGGTGGGCAATTACAAGCTCGCCGGAGACTGGCTGGAGGAGATTCAGAAAGTCATCTCCCCCCCTACCGCAGGCAGCCCTTGGCTCAGAATTGGCGGTGCCGTCGCCCTCTGCATTCTTGGAATCGCAATACTGCTCTGCCTGGACCGGAGACTACTCGGCCGTGGTGGCCGGTTCTCCCATCAGATTCAAGGCTGGTTGTCGCCGCGAGTCAGGACAGCCGTCATTGTGGTGTTTTGCAGCGCTCCTCTCGTCCATTTCCTAATTCAGTCAGATTACACCTTCGTTCCCCCGGCCGGAACGATCGTCCGCTACACGGGCGAGCCGGCCTTCCAGGCGGAGATCGGCGCAGGGATCGAGAAGGACATGTCGAGCACCATCGGCATGACAGAGGTGTTCATCGCGCTGCTGTTCTGGATCATGTTTCGGCGCTTGAAGCCGCTGCTCTGGATTCAGGGACTCGTGGCGCTGAGCATGGTACTGACTCTCGGCTTTGGCGGGCTCATCGTGGGCAAACTCAGCATCATGTCCCTCGGCTTCGCGGCCATTGTGCTCGGGATCATCATCGACTACGCCGTGCTCATCATCCAGGAGGCGCGGCAGCATCCGCAGCTCGATGCGAGCGCTTTGAGAAAGCTCGCCGCACCGGGAATCGCCGCCGGTGCCTGCACCACGGCGGTCGTGTTTCTCTCGCTGCTCTTCAGCGGCCTGCCCGGCATGGCGGAGATGGGTCTGCTGGTGGCGATCGGTGTCATCGCTGGTTTGGGCGTGATGGTCTTCTTTGTGCCCAAACTAGCCGCCGGGAAGCAGCTCGAACAACCTACGACCTCCGCCCCTGCCTGGCATTCCCATCGTGGACTCGCCGTGGCCGGGACAGCAGTGCTCGTGCTCGGCATCGCGGGCATTCTTTCCTTCAAAGGCCTGCCTGCTTTCCAATCTAGCGCCGAGGCCCTCCGCCCGACCAAGAGCGAGTCGATGGATACCTTCCAGTGGGTGCAGGAGCGGCTCGGTCGTGACAACGAAGCCAGCCTCCCCGTGCTCATCACCGGCCCTTCAGCCGACTTGCGCGCGCGGACGCAGTCGCTGAGCGACAGGCTGGATGGAGCCGTGAAGTCCGGCACCCTCGTCCGCCACATGCTGCCCACCATGCTCGTGAGCGATCCTCAGGCTCAGACGGCCAACCGTGCCTTCATCGACTGGCTCCAGCGCGAGCAACCCAGGCTCGAAAAAGAGATCGACTCCGCCGGTTTCACCGAAGCGGCCATGGGCCTGCTGCGAGGCGTCTGTGGCGTGTGGAAACAAGGCGATACCGAAGCTGCCGCCGCCTCCATTTTAAATCGTGTGCTCGCCACTGGCACTCGTGCCGAAGCCGCAGGCATGAAGCCGGGGGAAGGCATCGTGCTCGCCTCCGTGAGTGTGCCAGGAAAGCCCGGCCTGCCGGACCGTACCAAGCTCGCCGAACTTCAAAAGCTCCTCACACCCGAAACCGGTGCCTGGGTGGCTGGCTGGGAGACCCTCGGCAGTGCGCTTTCCACCCTGGTCCGAGCGGATCTGAACCAGCAGTTGATCCCCATCGTCGGCCTGATCGCGCTAACACTCTTTATCACCTTCCGTCGCTGGCGGGATCTGGTGCTCTCCGTGCTGCTGCTCGCGGGCGGGCTCGGTGCTTTGGCCGCCACGATGAGCCTGCTCGGCCTCGGTTGGAATCTCGCCAGCCTCGCCGCCATTCCTCTGCTACTCGGAACCGGCATCGACTACGGCATCCACATCCTGCTCGCCCTGCAACGCACCGGCAACGACGTCCGCCAAGTGCAGGCCAGCACTGGCCGCGCCGTCTTTTTCTCCGGCATGACCACGGTGATCGGCTTCTCCAGCCTCTTCTTCGCCGGCAATCGCGGCATCTCCAGCCTCGGCCTCGCCTGCTGCCTCGGCACGCTTTGGATTCTGATGATCGTGCTCTGGCTGCTGCCGCACTGGCGGGCCTGGATCACGCCGACCGCGCAGCCTACGCGATGATCTCCTTCACCACATGTCCGGCGATGTCGGTGAGGCGGAAATCGCGACCGGCATAGCGGTGGGTGAGGCGCTCGTGGTCCATGCCGAGAAGGTGGAGCACGGTGGCGTGGAGGTCGTGAATGTGGACTTTGTTTTCCTGGGCGAACCAACCGTAGTCGTCCGTGGCTCCGTAGGCGAAGCCGGGCTTCACACCGCCGCCTGCCATCCACATCGTGAAGCCATAAGGGTTGTGATCGCGACCGTCATTGCCCTGCGCCGTGGGCGTACGGCCAAACTCGCCGCCCCAGATGACGAGTGTGTCATCCAGCAGTCCGCGCGAGCGCAGATCCTTCAGCAGACCGGCGATGGGCTTGTCCACCTCGGCGGCGTTTTTGCTGTGACCTTTGTAGAGATTGCCGTGCTGGTCCCACTGCACCTCGCTGTCGCTGTGAGTGACCTGCACGAAGCGCACTCCCTTTTCCAGGAAGCGCCGCGCCATGAGGCATTGGCGGCCAAAGTTCGCCGTCACGGGATTGTCGAGGCCGTACATCTTCTGCGTGGCGGCCGTCTCATGCGTGATGTCCTGCACCTCGGGCATCGTGCCCTGCATGCGGAAGGCCAGCTCGAAGCTGTTGATGCGGCCTTCGAGCGCCAGATCGGCTCCGGCGAGCTTGAGATGCTCCTGATTCGACTCCGCGAGGAAGTCGAGCTGGCGACGCTGCATCGTCTCGCTGAGGCGCGGGTTGCGGATGTGCTTCACGAACGCCTGGCTGGAAGGAATGCTCGCATTGCCGATGGGTGTGCCCTGCGTCCAGGCAGGCAGGAAAGCCGCGCCCCAGTTGTTCACGCCGCCGTGAGCGAGCGTGGGGCAGATGGTGATGAAGCCCGGCAGGTCATCATTTTCCGTGCCCAAACCATAAGTGATCCACGATCCCATGCTCGGCCGCACCTGCGTATCGCTGCCGGTGTGGAGCTTCAGCAAAGCACCGCCGTGGGCGGGATTCGTGCCGTGCAGAGACCGCACTACGCAGAGTTCATCGGCGCACTGTGCCACATTGGGGAAGAGCTCGCTCACCGGCAGCCCGCTTTCGCCATACTGACGGAATTTCCACGGCGACTTCAGCAGCTTGCCCGTGGCCGCAAAGGTCACACGCGGCACCTGGAAAGGATAGGCCTTGCCGTCATCGCGCTGGAGCAGCGGCTTCGGATCAAAGGTGTCCACATGCGATGGCCCGCCCTTCATGAAGAGAAAAATGACCCGCTTCGCCTTCGGCGTGAAGTGCGTCTTCTTCGCCAGCAGCGGATTCAGCATCGCCGAAGGTGACGCAGCACTCGGCTGGGCCAGCATCGCATTCAAAGCCAGATACCCAAAACCCCCGGCGGAGCTTTGGAGAAGTTGGCGGCGTGAGAAAGGCGTCTTCATGGTCTTAGCGAAGGTACATGAACTCATTCGCCGCGAGCAGGGACTGGCAGAGCAGTGACCAGGCTTCGTCCTTGTTGGGGCTGCCTTCGATGAAGCGGCTGGCACGGTCGAGTTCGCGGGTGTTCGGCTCGCGGCCGTAGGCGAGGTCGTAGGCGCGGTGGAGACGTGCGGCGATGGAGCCGTTTTTGGTATCGCGGGCGAGTCGTTTGGCCAATGCGGCGGCGGAATCCATGACGACGGGCGCATTCAGCATGATGAGCGCCTGCGGGGCGACGACGGTGGCGTTGCGGCTGCCGGTGGGCATCGTGGGATCGGGATAGTCGAACTGCTCCAGCATGTCGTAGAGATGGTTGCGGATGATCGGCAGATACAGGGCGCGACGCGGGGTCTCGTAGGTCGTGTGGTCGCGGGAGGTGTGGTTGAAGACGAACTCGCGATTGCGCAGCGGGATGGTTTTTCCGCCGATCTGCTGACTCAAGGTGCCGGAGACGTGGAGGATGCTGTCGCGGATCTGCTCGGCTTCGAGACGCTGGATGTTGAAGCGCCAGAGCAGGCGATTTTCAGGATCGAGCATGGCGGGATCAGGCGATGAGGAGGCGGTACCTGAGCTGGGGTGGCTGGAGGCCATCTGGTAGGCGCTCGATTTCATGATGAGGCGGTGCATGTCCTTCATGGACCAGCCGTTCTCGATGAACACGCGGGCGAGCCAATCGAGCAGTTCGGGATGCGAAGGCTTGTCGCCGAGCACGCCGAAGTTGTCGGTGGAGGTGACGATGCCTTTGCCGAAATGCCAGCGCCAGAGGCGGTTCACCATGACGCGGGCGGTGAGCGGATGCTCGCTGGAGGCCAGCCAGCGGGCGAGCTCGAGACGACCGCTCTGCTTCGCGGGCAGCACGGGTTTCGTCATGGAGGTGCGCATGACTTCGGGGAAGCCGCGCTCGATCTCTTTGCCGAGCGTCAAATAGCTACCGCGAATGTGGATCGGCATGGCGCGGGTGATCGTGGCTTCGCCGACGCCCATGAAGGCAGGCGGATCAGGCGTGGCACCCTCGACCATCATGAGGTCGTCCATCATGGACGTGACCTTCGCCAGCGTGGCTGCATCAAAGGCATCCGCGTCCTTGTCCGGGATGGGGAGAAAACCGGCGATGTCATCGAGAGCGGCACGAGCTTCAGCGACCTCGCCAGCAGGCTTGTCTTTGGCCTTTGGGTCGAGCTTCAGCGCAGCGGCAAAGAGAGGCGTGTAGTGCGTGCGGACTTCGGCGGACTTCTTCGCAGCGGTCAAAGTGCGCCATTTGGCGAAGAAGGGATGCTCGTTTTTCCGGGTGAGATATTGGCGGCAGGTGAGCAAGTAGCGTGGGCGGAGTTTGGCGGCAGCGGCGAGTTTTTCGACATCAGCGAAGTCGGGCTCATCCGGCAACTGCGCGGCAGCGGTGAGGTAGTCGGCAGCGTGGGAGTGCAGCTCGGCTTTCAACTCAGCGCGTGCCTTGGCGGTGAAGGTGGTGACGACCTTCCGCTTTTCGGCGGCTTTGGCTTCGTGGGCTTTCTTCGCCGCGATCTGCTCGGGCGTGGCCATCTGGTGCTCATACCAAAATTTGATGGCACCCATCTTTTCATCCGAGAGCGAGCGGGTGCTGCGGAAGATGGCGGCGAGCGCGTAGTAGTCAGCTTGGGTGACGGGATCAAACTTGTGATCGTGGCAGCGGACGCAGCCGAAAGTCATGCCGAGGAAGGCCTTGCCCAGCGTGTCGAGCTGCTCGTCAATGATATCGAGCTCCATCTTTTTCACATCGGGCTCGGCGAGCACGCGACCGCCGAGCGCGAGGAATCCGGTGGCAGCGAGGGCTTCGTGACGATCCGCCGTGTCATGGGCAGGCAGCAAATCGCCGGCGACTTGCTCGATGAGGAATTGGTCGAAGGGTTTGTCGTTGTTGAAGGCGCGGACGACGTAGTCGCGATAGCGCCAGGCATGGCCGAAGGCGATGTTTTCATCCATGCCATTCGAGTCGGCGTAGCGGGCGACGTCGAGCCAGTGACGGCCCCAGCGTTCGCCATAGGCAGGTGAGTTCAGCAGGCGCTCGATGACGCGGGAGAAGGCATCGGTGGAGTCGTCTTTGAGGAAGGTTTCGACCTCCTCCGGTGTCGGAGGAAGGCCGGTGAGATCCTGCGTGGCACGTCGGATGAGGGTGCGTCTGTCAGCCGGTGGCGATGGGGAGAGGTTCTTCGACTCAAGCTGGGCGAGCAGGAAGGCATCGACGGGAGTTTTCACCCAAGCGGTGTTTCGCACGACAGGTGGTGTCGGTGCGGCGAGCGGTTTGAAGGACCAAAACTCGCGCCCGGTTTTCAGATCCATGCCCATCGTGGTCTTCGCCACAGGAGCGGTGCCCGTGCGGGGATCAGGAGCGCCCATTTTCACCCACTGCGTCAGCGCTTCCTGCTCGGCAGCGCTGAGCGGGCTCTTCGGCGGCATCTGCATGTCCTGATTTTTGTAGCCGATGGCCTCGATGAGCTTGCTCAACTCCGGCTTGCCAGCCACCAGCGAGGGACCGCTGTCACCGCCTGTGAGGATAGAATCCCGAGAGTCGAGCGAGAGGCCGCCTTTGACCTTCGCCGTGGTGGAGTGGCACTCGAAGCAGCGCTCCACCAGCACGGGGCGGACTTTCTTTTCAAAGAATTCAATACCCGCTGCATCCGGCGCGGCCTGGGAGCACAGCGCCACCCCGGCGGTCAAACCGCCGAGCAGGAGTGCTCGGAACTGTGGAATCGGGGGGTGCATGACAGAAGACGGCCCAGTGCATACGCAGCAAGGATGCCGACTTTCTCATACGGGGCCTGATTGGCCGGGGCTGATCGACAAGTGACCTGTTCGCATTCCACCGTGAGCAGGCGACCTCAGCGGCTGTATTTGCCCAGACCTGCCTCGCGAAGCGTTTGGCTCGCGCCGTCCACCTGAGAGCGCCAGAAGGAGTCCGGGTCCGTGGCTCCCCACGGAACTGTCTGGACGCGCTTAAGTTCCGAATCGCCGACATCGGGCAGACTCAGGAGAGGGTCTTGGAGAGATGCCTGAATCGGCACCCACCGCCGCCGTGCTTCGGCATTCTGCTGCGCAAATTCTTTCAGTTTGACCATGGTTTCTGCATTCTTCAGCGACCACTCGACGGCGCCGGTCGGAGCCGATTCCACAGGTGTTGGCGTCGGGACTTCCAAGAACTTCACCCGCAGGCTCATCCAGGCAATGATCGCGATCAGGAAGCAGGCGGAGCAGATTTGCACCAGGGATCGCGTGGATACTTTCATGGTGGGAAAGGTGCCTTGCCGGCTGGAACGCTGCAAGCAGTATGGTTAAGCCGTGTTTGGACCGGCTTGATCATCAAGAGCCTTGTTCGCATTCCTGAGCGTGACGCCGCTTGCTACGCGAGAAATCTCGTTTACACCACCAGCAGCAAACGTAGCATCATTCACACACCCACATGAGCGCCCCCGAACAGCCATCCAACAACAGGTTGAAGCAGGCGGAAAAAATCACCAGCCATCCCGAGCAGTACAAAGTCTGCGAGGCCTGTGGTTCTATCGTGGTCACGCGTGCGGTCACCTGCCCGAGCTGCCATGGCTATCGCTTCGATACCTCCGCCTTCCGCGTGGTGTCTCAGGCGAAGGATCTCGCCATGCGTGCGGCGAACTCCGTGCTGGCCTCGGATCTGATGTGAGGCTGAGTTTCACTGCATGTCTTCCGCCGTGCCCACACTCGCCTGTCTCGGCCCTGACGGCAGTTTTTCTCATCTGCTGACCCAGCAGCGTTTCCCAGGAGCGCCCGTGCAGCTCATGGCGAACATCGGCGAGGTCTTCGACTACCTCGGCTCGCGCCCTGATGCTCTCGGGCTGGTGCCCATCGAGAACTCCTCTGGCGGGTTCATCATCGACACGGTGGACCGGCTCGTGGATGAGCGCTGCCACTTGAAGATCATCGAGGAACTGACGCTTGACGTGAAGCTGGCGCTGCTGGGCAAACTAGATGCCGAGGTGCAGACGATCCACTCGCACGCGATACCCTTTTTCCACTGCGACGAATGGCTACGGGCAAACTACCCGGATGCGAAGCGTGTCATCGAAGCGAGCACGGCGAAGGCGGCGGAGAAAGCCGCCACTCAGCCCGGAGCGGCGGCCATCGGCCCACGGCAGAACGCCGAGCGGCACGGGCTCGCGCTGCTGCACTTTCCCATCGCGGGTGAGGTGCCAAACATCACGCAATTTTACCTTCTCGGGCATCAGGAGAACGCCGCCTCCACCAATAACAACCGCACTGCGCTTGTCGTGGAGCTGCCGGACCGCGCTGGCAGCCTGTGTCGCTTCCTCACGCCGCTGAGTGATGCTGGCGTGAACCTGAAGCGCCTGGAGTCACGCCCCATCCGCGGGCAGCCGAACAAGTACCGGTTTTACATCGAGATCGAAGGCAGCCCCGCCGAGCCGAGCTTCCACTCAGCGCTTGAGCAAACCCGTGTCGATGGTGCCATGATCCGAAGTGTCGGCTCGTATCCAGCGGGTCGGCGCTTTGAATCGTAGGCGGACCTACTTCTTCATCAGCCCGATCACCGCAGAGGTCATCGCCTTCACGCCCGTCTCGATGCTGGGCTCAGGGATCGGTTTAAAAAAGGGCGAGTGCAGTGACGGTAACGTGGTGCCCTTCGCCTTCGCTTCTCCAACGACTGCGGGCGGCTGAGTGCCGAGCCAGAACATGCAAAGCGGCACCTTCTCTTTGGTGAGCCCGTATTCGGAAAAGTCCTCGGCACCCATGACAGGCTCACGCGTGAGCACACTCGCCGCACCAAGCGTCTGCTCGAAGATCTGGCGCACCTCAGCGCAGAGAGCGGGCTGATTGTAGAGCGCATTGGCGCGGTCATCCGAGACGATCACCTCGGGCATCTTGTCGGTGGGCATGTTCGCGGATTTGGCCTGGGCTTCGACGATGCGTTTGATGGAGTCGATGAGGTGCTGGCGTGTCTCGGTCCGGTAGCTGCGCAGGGTGAGCTGGAGGCGCACTTCGTCGGAGATGATGTTGCTCTTCGTGCCGCCATGGATGCTGCCCACCGTCACCACGGCCGGATCACCGGGCTTCACCTCGCGGCTCACGATGGTCTGCAAAGCCAGTACAATCTGCGAGGCAAGCACGATAGGGTCCTTCGCCAGATGCGGCATGGATCCATGCCCGCCGACGCCCTTCACCACGATCTCCACGCTATCGACATTCGCTAAAGCGAAACCTTCGACGATGCCGACCTGCCCATGCGCCATGTCGGCGGAACAATGCAGCGCGATGGCTTTGTCCGGCTTCGGGAACTTGGAAAACAAACCCGCGCGCAGCATGAGCCGTGCCCCGAGCACTCGTTCCTCGGCATGTTGGCCGATCATGACGACGGTGCCCTTCCATTGATCCCGCAGTTGGCTCAAAGCTCTCGCCGTGCCGATGAAGCTCGCCATGTGGACATCGTGCCCGCAGGCATGCATCACGTTCACCTCGCGCCCGAGATCATCCTTCACGATCTTCGTGCTCGCATAAGACGCGCCGGTTTGTTCCTTCACCGGCAACCCATCCAAATCCGTGCGCACCAGGATCACCGGCCCCTCGCCATTCTTCAGCACACCGACGAGCCCGTTGCCGCCGACCTTCTCCGTGACCTCGAACCCCGCCGCACGCAGCTCTTTGGCAATGCGTGCCGCCGTCTCCACCTCATGCAGTGACAGCTCCGGGTTCCCATGCAGCTCCTGATAGAGCGAGATGAGCGACGGCAACTCCTGCTTCGTCACCGAAGCGACATCTGCGGCGAGAAGGGACGACGTGAGGAGCAAAGAAAGGCAGAGCGGCTTCATGCGAATAGGTAAGCGGACAACGGGCCGGTCTTGCAAGGCAGTTCGCCCCTCTCTTGACCGTTTTGACTCTGCTGACGGACTAAAGCCTCGGCTTCTCCGGTTTAATCGGTGCATCGGCGGAGCGCACGCCTTTGACGGTCGTTTTGCGTTTGTAGATCTTGTCACTGCTGCATGCGTAGAGTTCATCAAAGTTGGCACCGCCGAAGACGGCGTTGGCCAGCCACTTGCGCTGGGGTTTGGCGATGATGCCGTTCACACGGCCGGCCTGATCGCAGAACTGGATGCCGAGATGGGTGGTGACGTAGAGGCGGCCTTTGCTGTCCACGGTCATTCCATCGGCACCGCTTTCCATGACGCCATCGGGCAGGCGCAGGTGATGGTAGGGCTGCTTGGCGCTGAGTGAGCCGTCGGCTTCGATGTGGTAGCTCCAGACGAACTGCCCGCGCATGTCGGCCACGAGCAGGAGACTCTGGTCCGGCGTCAAACGCACGCCGTTCGGGAAGGCGATACCGCTTTTGTCATTCGTATCGACCACGCGTTTCTCCCCTTTTGGCGTGATGAGCCAGACTTGTTTGTGAGGTGGATCGGTGACGTAAATGTTGCCGTTTTGCGCCACGCAGAGGTCGTTGGATTCGATGCCGTCGGCGATCACGGTGGCCTTGCCCGCTTCGTCGTAGGCCACGATCTGCTTTTTGCCATTCGCACAGGCAAAGAGGCGGCCATCGGGGCCGAACATGAGTCCATTGGCTTTGCCGGTGTCTTCGGCGAAGACGCTGACTTTGCCATCGAGTCCGATCTTGTGGATGCGGCTGTTCGGGATATCGGTGAAGAAGACTTCGCCCTTGGCATTCACGGCGGGGCCTTCGGTGAAGCCGTGACCTTCGCTCACGAGCTGCCATTCGCTGTCGGCACCGAGCACTTCCATCACGGGAGCTTTTGATCCCACACCTTTCGACACAGGTTTCGGCCAGTCTTTCCAGATCCAGCGCATCGCATCAGGGAAAATCGCCGTGGCGTGTTTGCCATTGTGGCCGCCATCGCCCCAGACGTGGTTCACTTCGTAACCGGCGAACTCAAAGGCCGAGAGCATCTCTTGGTTCGCGAGGAACCAGTTCCCTCCGGTGCCGTTGGCGTCGTTGCTGCCGTCTTGGAGGAAGACGCGCAGCGCCTTGGGCTCAAACTTGCGGATCATCACCGGGTAATCATTGCCGCCGCGCTGATCGACATAGGTGCCGATGGTGCTGAACACGCGGCTGAAGACTTCAGGCCGCTCCCAGGCTGCCGTGAAGGCGGCGATGGCTCCGCTGCTGCTGCCGGCGATGCAGCGGTCGTTGCCGTTTTGAGAGAGGCGAATCGCCCGGCCATCACTGGTCTTTTGTTTCTCCACCTCGGGCAGCAGTTCTTCGAGAAGAAAGCGTGCATAGGCATCGCCGAGGCCGTCATACTCCACGCTGCGGTTGAAGCGATCCAGCGCCGTGCTGCCATCGCGGGCAGGCACCCGACCATGCATGACAAAGACACCGATGGTCACCGGCATCTCCTTTTTCGCGATGAGATTATCAAACACCACCGGCGCCTGATTTTGAATGCCGTCCTGGTTCACATGCACGCAGGCCGGTTTGTCCGGCGAATACTGCGCGGGCACATAGATCCAGTAATCACGCACCGTTCCGGGGAAGATCTTGCTGCTCTTGAACTCAAACTTCAGCACCTCGCCCTTCGGCACGCCGGGCTGCGGTTTGGAGTCGGGGCCGGGCACGTAGTCGTCAGCGGCGAAAGCGGTGCTGAATAGGAAAGGTGCTAGAAGAAGAGCGCGGAAGTAGGACATGGAAGGGACGAAGAAACGCTAGATTCCGCCGGGCCTTGCGCTTCAGCCACCTCAGGGATTCATCCAGGCATCAAAGGCCGCATCCACGCGCTGGAGCATCTCCGCCGTGCTGCGCTTCGCGTCGGTGAACTGATTCCACTTCGTCGTATCCTGGCTCTTTCCTGGGCCTTCGATCTCCGCGATGAACTCCTCCACGAGAGACAACTGTTGAGAATGCTGCTCACGCAGATGCGCTTTGCAGGTGGTGCCGGTTTGATTCAGACGATTCTTGGTGCCGATGCTCATGGCCTGATCATGGAGTAGAAATGGGAGATGCCCATTTAATAGAGCATCAAATTGTCGGAGCATTTTACTTGGTCATCCACCCCATCGCGTCCAGCCACTCGGCGCAGCGCTGGGGCCAGGCGTTGATGGGTTGTTTGTTGTCTCTCATGCCGAAGCCGTGACCACCTTTGGTAAAGAGGTGAAGTTCGGCGGGGATGCTGTGCTTTTTGTATTCGAGGTAGAGCAGGGTGGAGGCAACGGGGTTCTGGCCGTCGTCGTGGGCGCAGGCGATGAACATGGGCGGGGCATCGGCTGGGACGGTGAAGCCTTCTTTGAGCTTGGTGGGCTCCTTGCTGTCGAGGAAACCGCAGCCGTAGATCATGACGCCGAAGTTTGGCAATGCGGAGGCGGCGGGGCGATCACAGGCGATGTGGGCGAGGAGATTGCCCCCGGCACTGAAGCCGAGCAGGCCGACTCGATTGGGATCGAGCTGCCATTCTTTCGCACGCTCGCGGACGAGGGCGATGGCTTTGGCGGCATCGGCGACGGGCTTATCATGAGGCGCGGATTCGTCACGAGTTGGGGTGCGGTATTTCAGCAGGATGCCGGTGACGCCGATGCTGCTGAGCCACTCGCAGACCTGGGTACCCTCATGGATAGCGGAGAGGAAAATATAGGCTCCGCCTGGGGCGACGATGACGCTGGTACCGTTCGGCTTCTCGGGGCGGAAGACGGTGATCGTGGGGTCGCTGATGTCCGTTATGGTGCTCTTGCCAGCCTTCGTGCGGATGAAGTCCTCGGTGAATTTGGAATGCGGCAGCATCTTTCCCGGCGCGCCTTCGGGCCAGAGCTTGAGTTCGAGTGGGTCGGCGGCAGCGGCGAGAGTGCTGACAAAGGCGAGGCTGGTGAGAATGAGGCGTTTCATGAGGACTTACTGCCAGAGATTCCGGTCGAGGGTGCGGTAATTCACCGCTTCGGCGATGCTGTCGGCATTGATCTTCTCCAAGCCGCGCAGATCAGCGAGGGTGCGAGCGACTTTCAGAATGCGATCATGGGCACGGGCGCTGAAGCTCATTTCGCCCATGGAGTGCTCCAGCATGGCACTGCCCTCGCTGTCGAGCTCGCAGTGCTTTTTGATCAGGCGCGGGCTCATGGCGCTGTTGGTGTGCACACCTTTGCTGCCTTTGAAGCGCTCCACCTGGATGGCGCGGGCCTGCTCGACACGCTGGCGGATGGTGGCGGAGGACTCCCCTGGTGCGGTGCTTTTCAGCGCCTGGAAGTCCACGAGTGGGACCTCGACGTGGAGATCGATTCGATCCAAAAGCGGGCCGCTGATGCGTTGACGGTATTTTTGCACCATGACCTGGCTGCATCGGCACGCGCGTTTGAGGTCGCCGTAAAAGCCGCACTGGCAGGGATTCATCGCGGCCACGAGCATGAAAAGCGCGGGGAAGGTGACAGTGCCTGCTGCGCGTGAGATGGTGACGCGGCCATCCTCCAGCGGCTGGCGCAGGACCTCCAGCGTGCTGCGACGGAACTCGGGAAGTTCATCGAGAAAGAGCACGCCATTGTGAGCGAGCGAGACTTCGCCAGGACCGGGGTTTGTGCCGCCGCCGAGCAGACCAGCGTCGCTGATCGTGTGATGCGGTGAGCGGAACGGGCGTGTGGCCACAAAGGCCTGCTGCGCGGTGAGCAAACCACCGACGCTGTGGATCTTCGTGGTCTCGATGGCCTCCTCCTCGGTCATGGAAGGCATGATGGTGACGACACGCTTGGCGATCATGCTTTTCCCTGTGCCGGGCGGCCCGACCATCAGGATGTTATGCCCGCCTGCCACCGCGACCTCGATGGCGCGCTTCGCATCGCCCTGACCCTTCACATCGGCGAAGTCGATGTCGTAATGCTCCGCTGCTGCGAAGAACTCGGTGGCGCGGCAGGGCTCGGGAGGGAGATCGATGTCATCCTTCAGATAATCCACGACCTCGCGCAGATGGCGGACGCCGATGATGTCGATGCCTGAGACGACGCTGGCTTCGATAGCTTGGGACTTCGGCACGAGCAGGCGCTTCCGGCCCTGAGCCCGTGCCTGAAGCGCGACGGCGAGCAATCCGCGCACGGGGCGGAGTTCGCCATTGAGAGCGAGTTCCCCGATCATGGAAGTCTCCGCGAGCACCGGGATGGGGATCTTTGACCGATGCGCAATCAGCGAGATGGCGATGGGCAGATCAAACCCTGGGCCTTCCTTTTTCAAATCCGCCGGAGCGAGGTTCACCGTGGTGAAGCCTCCATTCATCGCGAAGCCGCAGCTCGAAATGGCGGCGCTGACACGCTCACGACTCTCCTTCACCGAGGCATCCGGCAGTCCGACGATGGCGATCTTCGGATTCCCGCCGCCATCATGGGACTCGATCTCGACCTCGATGGCATTCACGCCAAGAAGGGTGGCTGAGTAGGTGCGCGCGACGTTGTTTTGAGACATGCCTTTTTCGGGTCAGATTTGGCCCATCACATCACCTTTGCCGGGAAATGGAATGGAAAAGTGAGCGCGCAGCTCATCGCCAGAACCAAGCCAGACACCCACGCTTGGGAGCCAGAGCATTCTCCGCGAGCTGCCGAGCATCCTCTGAAACTTGCGCCAGCATCTGGATGTCGAGCCGGTCCTTGTCCCTCTAGGTCTGCTTGCTGCGGATAAGATCTGGAAGGCTAAGGAATGGAATGCGAACGCCTTCAATCTCCTCCCAGATGATATTGGGTGCGGCTTCCGCATAGGTCACCACCCAAGCAAGCGTGCTGATGTCCACCGTGATTTCGTCGGCCACTTTCACCACCTTGTTTTCGTGGAGGTCGCGCAAGGTCAACTCACGCGCGGCTCCATCTTCAAGCTGGGAAAGGGTAGCCAGCACTTTTGCGAAATTCGCATTATCGTGTTCTATCAGCAGGTCCACATCCTGTGGTGGCTCGGAGATTCCCGTGCAGGATGCAGGCATAGCCACCGCAGATGACATAACGAGCACCAGCCTCATTAAGCAGGCGACAGACCTTGAGGAAGCGCCAGTCTTGATCCTCTGAAGCGGGTCTGGCATCACTCACCGCAGCCTGGGATTGGTTTGGACTTTGCGCCACTCTTCGTAGTCTCCCCAGGTGCGGAACTTCCATAAGCCACGCGGCACTGGCGGATGCGGACTGAGCATGTCAATCCGCCTCCTGATGGAGTAAGCGACGCGCAGACGCTCGGCAGCAGACGCCGGAATCTCGGGTCGCCCCACGCTCTTGAGTGCGTTCATGCTCTGAAGCTAAGGCACGAATCCAAGGAGGCAAGGGCCTACACCAGCCCGCGTCTCACCAGCGACTCCTCCATCGCTCGCTCGACAAGGCGGACGGCGAGTTCCTGGGTAGCGTCGTCGAGGGCTGCGTTGGCGGACTTGAGGGATTTGGCGTCGTGCTCGGCGGCGTGGAGCAAGGCGCGGACTTGAGCAGCGGTGGATTCGATCACGGCGCGTTCTTCAGTACTGACGGCATCGCCAAACTGAGTGAGTGCAGCATCGACGGCGGGGAGGAGTTCCTCGGCCTTGAGTTTGGCCTCGGTCCAGACACGCTCATTCATGTCTTCAAAGGCATGCTCCACGCTCTCGGAGATCATCTGCTCCACGCGCTCATCATCGACATCAATGGCGGTGTTTTGGATCTCCAAAACGGTGTCCGTGTTCCTCGCGGTATCGCGGGCCAGCACTTGGAGAATGCCATTCGCATCAATCGCAAACTGCACACCGACTCGGGCGCTGCCTTTCGGGCCGGGCGGGAAGGGGACGATGACGCGGCCCAGCTCCCAATTGTCCTTCGCAAGCTCGCGCTCGCCCTGGAGCACTCGGATAAGCATGTCCTGCTGATTGGCGACGGCGTTGGTAAACATCTCGCCCGCCTTGCACGGAATGGTCGTGTTGCGCGGGATGATCGTGTTCATCAATCCGCCGAAGGTCTCGATACCGAGGGAGAGTGGCGTCACATCCAGCAGCAGCACGTTTTTCAAAGAACCGCTGAGGATGCCTGCCTGGATGACGGCACCGAGAGCCACGGCTTCATCGGGATTCTGCGAGATGTCGGGCTCGCGCCCGAAGATATCGGCAACATAGCGCCGCACGAGCGGGATGCGCGTGCTGCCGCCGACGAGGATCACGGCATCGAGTTCCTCCGGCTTCACGCCGGCATCGCTCAAAGCGCGGAGGCAGTGCGCACGCGTGCGCTCCACGAGCGGGCGGATGAGCTTCTCGAACTCCGCACGGGTCAGTTCCACGCTGAGACTGTTCGTGCCATCGTAGAATGGTAGCTCGATGCGCGTGCTCTCTTCGTTGGAGAGGCGCTTCTTGGCAGCTTCAGCCGCTGGCGTAGCTTGGCTCTCCAGAGCCGAGTTCCCCGAGGCCCCTTCCGCAAGCCAAGCAACGATGGCCCGATCAATGTCGTCGCCACCGAGCTGCGTATCTCCGGCGGTGCTCAGCACCTGGAACACGCCCTCGCGCATCTCCAGCACGCTGATGTCAAAGGTGCCGCCGCCGAGGTCATAGACGGCGATCTTCTGGCGCTCACCGAGTTTATCGAGACCATAAGCCAGCGCCGCCGCCGTCGGCTCGCTGACGATGCGCTCGACGGTGAGCCCGGCGAGTTCACCAGCCTGCTTCGTGGCATTGCGCTGCGCGTCATTGAAGTAGGCAGGCACCGTGATGACCGCCCGGCTCACGCTTTGCTCCAAGGCCCGCTCGGCGATGGCTTTCAGCCGCTTCAGGATCTCTGCAGAGACCTCGATGGGCGAGACGCCGAGTTCACGCAGGTTGTAGGGGGGCTGCCAGTCACCTTCACCTCCACGACGACCGATCAGGCGCTTCACGCTGGTCACGGTGCGCTTCGGCTCCAGGGCACGTTTTCTCAGAGCTGCCGAGCCGACGATGATGCTGCCATCCGCAGCGAAATTCACAGCAGAGGGCGTGAGGCGCTGGCCCTGCTCATCGGCGAGCAGGATGGGAAAGCCGCTGTCCACCACACCCACGAGGGAATTGGTGGTGCCGAGGTCAATGCCGAGGATGGGAGACATGAAAAATGACGAATGACGGAATGAACGAATGACGAAACGGGAAGGATGATCAGTGCTCCGGGTTTGTTCCCGCGCACGCGGGATCATTCGGAATTCGTCATTCTCTTCCCGTGACAGGAAGTTTGAGGCTGGAGGATTGCCAAAGCACCGCACCTCTCCGAGAATCCGCGCCATGCAGAACCTGATCAAATCTCTCCAAGACGGCCAGCCTCTCAACGAGCGCGAGGTCCGTGAGGCCGCCGCCTTTTTAGTCGATGAGCAGGAGTCCGATGAAACGAAAGCCAGTCTGCTGCGAGCGCTGGCACGGAAAGGCGAGTCGCCTGCAGAGATCGCGGCCTTTGTGCAGGAGTTCCTGAAGCTGGCCGTCGATCCAGGTCTCGACCGCGCGAAGCTGCCCGGCCCGATGCTCGATGTCGTGGGCACAGGGGGGGATCGACTGCATCTCTTCAATGTCTCAACGACGGCGATGTTCATTCTCGCGGCGGGTGACGTCTGCGTGACGAAGCATGGCAATCGCGGTGTGACGAGCAAAGCTGGTGGAGCTGATGTTTTGGAAGCACTCGGAGTCCGCATCGATCTACCCGTCGAGCGTGTGGCGCGTGGCATCGAGAGCATCGGGCTCGGCTTCTTTTTCGCACCGCTGTATCACCCTGCGTTCAAGGCAGTGGTCGGCGCACGGAAGATCCTCGGCGCGGAAGGGCAGCGCAGCATTTTCAATCTGCTCGGCCCACTGCTGAATCCCGCACAGCCCGACTTCCAACTCATCGGCGTTTTTGAGCCAAGCCTCACACGCACTTTTGGAGAGATCCTGATCACGCTCGGACGCAAAGGTGCCTGGGTCGTGCATGGCACCGTGAAAAAAGGCGGCGGCATGGATGAACTCTCCACGCTGGGCCAGAACCAGATCTGCAAAGTTCAAGAAGGTCAGCTCAGTTGTGATTTGCTCGATCCCCAGTCGCTCGGTTTTACTCCGGCGAAGCTCGAGGATCTCGTCGGCGGTGATGCGAATGAAAACGCAGCTATCATCGAGTCCATCCTCGCCGGTCGTGACAAAGGGCCGAAGCGCGACATCGCCGTGCTGAATGCGGCGGCGGGATTTGTGATCACGGGTAAGGCGCCTGACTTGGCCAATGGGAAAACACTTGCGGAAGGTCTGATAGACCGTGGTGCGGCCCATGCTAAGATGGTGGCTCTGCGTGACTGGTGCTGATCGCAAAAATGGCACACGAATCGTTGGCATGGCTGGCATGGCTTGTGCCATGAGAGAGGTGTGATTTTCACCCCTGTCCTCGCCGAAGCCTCGTCCGTCGCCCATGATCTGCTGCTCATCAGTTCCGTCGTGTTGGCGGGCATCGGGCTCGGGCATGTGGCGATCGCGGGCACGCGGCTGGGTATCGCGGGTGTCCTCTTTACCGGACTGCTGGCGGCGCATCTCGGCTGGGTGCCGCAGGTGGAGGTGGCGCACTTTTTAAAGGACTTCGGGCTCGTGCTCTTCGTCTTCGCGCTCGGGATGCAGATGGGGCCGGGCTTCTTTGCCTCGCTGCGGAATGACGGGCTGCGTTTGAATCTGTATGCGGCGGCGCTCGTGCTCGGCGGGGCGGTTGTAGCCTTAAGCGGCGGCTGGCTCATGAAGATGCCCTCTGCAGCCATCGCAGGTTTGTTTGCCGGTGCCACGACGAACACTCCCGCTCTCGGTGCCGCCCAGCAGGCGCTGCAAAGTGCGGGCGCCGAGGCCGCCACGACCACACTTCCGGCGCTGGCCTATGCGGCGACATATCCGCTGGCGGTGGTGGGCATCATCCTCGCGCTGGTGCTCATGCGGGTGATTTTCAAAGTGAGCGTCACCGATGAAGCGGAGGCTTTCCGAATGAAGCAGAGCGCCGGGGTGGAGCCGCTGGAGCGCATGAATCTCCGTGTCGAGAATCCGAACCTCGATGGCGTGGTGCTCGTGTCCGTGCCCGGCATTCACGAGACAGGCGTCATCGTCTCCCGCATCCGACATGCCGGAGAAAGCGATGTGCAGGCAGCCACACCCTCCACGGTCCTACATGTCGGCGATGTCTTGCTAGTCGTAGGTACGCACGCGCATCTGGAGCAATTCCGGCTCGTCATTGGTAGCGCGACGGAGGAGAACCTAATGAAAGCGCCGGGCAATGTCGGCTATCGCCGTGTGGTGCTGACGAACCGCGCCATGCTGGGCAAGACCGTCGGCGAACTCGGGCTCGACCACCTGCACAATGTCATCGTCACCCGCGTGAGCCGTGGTGACCAGATCTTCTCGGCACTGCCAAACGTGCGCCTCCAGTTCGGTGACATGCTCCAGCTCGTGGGTGATGAAGACGCTCTAAAGACCGCCACCGCCGTGCTCGGCAATGCCGTGCAGCAGCTTCAAGAGACCAAGTTCGCCGCCATCTTCGCAGGCATCCTCATCGGCGTCGTGGTGGGCATGCAGCCGATCCATTTCAGTTGGCTGCCAGCACCCGTGCGGCTCGGACTCGCGGGAGGCCCGCTCATCGTGGCCATCCTCATGAGTCATCTCGGGCGGCTCGGACCTCTGGTGATGCACATGCCGATGAATGCGAATCGGGCGCTGCGTGAGCTGGGTATGATCCTCTTCCTGGCGAACGTCGGCCTGCTCTCCGGTGAAAAATTCGCCAGCACCGTCTTCACCACACAGGGGCTGCAATGGGTGGCGCTGGGACTCGCGGTGACGCTGATTCCACTGCTCGCCGTCGGCATCGTCGCACGTCGCTGGCATGGCATGAACTACATGACCCTCTGCGGTCTGCTCTCCGGCGGCATGACAGATCCCCCAGCGCTCGCCTTTGCCACAGCTCAAGCCCGCAGCGACTCGCCAGCCGTGGCCTACGCTTCCGTGTATCCACTGACGATGCTGCTACGCATCATCGTGGCGCAGGTGCTGGTGCTGCTGTGAAGGTCTCCATTCAAATCAACTCCGCCAACGGCTTCCCCTGATCCACAATGAAGTTTGGTCGGCCCTGGTGATCCATGTATGTCGCATCCAGCGGCACGCCCATGTGGTGGTAGATGGTAGCGGCGAGGTCTCCGGGGGTGACGGGGCGTTCGGAGATCTCGGCGCCGTCCTTGGTGCTCGCGCCGATGACCTGGCCGTGACGGAAGCCACCACCAGCGAGACTCATGCTCATCACGACGGGCCAGTGGTTGCGGCCATCGGTGCTGCCTTGCGTGCCGAGGTTCGGGGTGCGGCCAAACTCACCCATGGCAATGACGAGGGTATCGTCCAACATGCCGCGCTCGCCGAGATCGCTGACGAGCGTGGTGATGACGTGATCGAAGACAGGCAACAGCGGGCGAAGGCCATTCCAGATGCCGCCGTAGGGCGGGATGTTGTCGCCGTGGTTGTCCCAGGTGCCGGAGGCGCTGTGATTGCTGAGGTCGATGGTGACGAAGCTTGATCCACGCTCAACGAGGCGACGCGCGAGCAGTGCTTGTTTGGCCCAATCATGATCGCCATAGCGGTCGCGAACTTTTTGCGGTTCCTGGCTGAGATCGAAGGCCTCCTGCGCACGACCTCCAGCGACGATGTCGAAGGCTTTTTGACCGAAGCTATCCATGGCGGTCATCATGCCGCTGGAGTCGATCTCCGCACGCAGACCATCCATTTGCCGACTCAGAGTCTGGCGGGCATGGAGGCGATCCATGCTGAGGCCGGAGGGCAGTTGGAAGAGCTTGGTGGCGTTATTGCCATCGAAGGGATCATACTGCGTGCCGAGGTAGCCGCCCCAGCCCACATGCGATCGCGATTTCATGTTCAGCACGACGTAGGGCGGCATCGCGGGATGATTTGAGCCGTGATGCTTCGCCACGATGCTGCCGAAGGAGGGGAAGTACTTCGCCTTCGGATTGGTGCGTGGTTCGTTGGCGAGGTTCGCGGTCTGCATGACCATGTTCGGCTCGTGATTGCTGAAGCGGCAATCGACCGAGCGGATGATCGTGAACTTGTCGAGCATCGCCGCCTGCTTCGGCAGGAACTCGCAAATGCGCACGCCGGGAAGCTTTGTCTTGATCGTCTTGAAAGGGCCGCGGTTCTCGATAGGCCGGTCGGGCTTCGGGTCCCAGGTGTCGATGTGTGATGGCCCACCGGTCATCCAGAGCAGGATGACGGATTTGCCGCTCTTCGTGGCGGTGCCTTCCGCCTTCAGTTTCATCAGGCCGGGCAAAGTCAGTCCGCCGAGACCTGCGAGGCTCGTTTTCAAAACGGAACGCCTGCCATGCACGACCACACCATCGCGGAGGCGTGGGTTCATGAAGGTGAAAGCGTGACCGTGATCGTGGGAGGCCATGCACACACCTACGCTGGCAAAGAGACTATCTTCTCAGCACGAACTCTTTCGCGTTCACGAGCGACCACGCGATGTCTTCCAGCGTGGCGCGGCGGTCTTTGGTGGAGACGAGGAGGGATTCCATGACTTTGGCTTCATCCGCAGTTGGTGCACGAGTCAGTAGCGCCCAGTAGAGGTCGCGCACGATATGCGCGGGGCTTTCCATC
The DNA here is from genome assembly GCA_044361885.1 of Prosthecobacter sp. Classification (GTDB taxonomy): domain Bacteria; phylum Verrucomicrobiota; class Verrucomicrobiia; order Verrucomicrobiales; family Verrucomicrobiaceae; genus Prosthecobacter. The sequence continues at coordinate 38,527 of JBIKIA010000001.1, forward strand.
TTCGCGAGAGTGGTCAGGCGGTTGTATTTGTCGCGAATGACTCGTCCGACGACGGGGCCGCTCATGAACTGGAAAATCTGGCCGATGGTGCTGTCGTTGGCGCGTTCACACTCGCAGCTCAGTTCGCGCTTGGGTTTGCCAAATTGGATCAAGAAAGCCTCGGGCGACGTCGGATCAGGGCTGCTACGACCGCCGCGTGGTCCGGCCATCTGTCCGGCGCGCGTGCCGGCAGCGAAACCCTCAAAAGTAGGCCGCACCCACATGGCACTGTGCAGTGAAGCAAAGAGCTTTTCGGCACTGAGGCGGCGCAGAAGCGTGTGCGAGTAGTTCGTCTCGTCGTCGGCATTCGTGTCATTCGGCAAGCTGTCGAGTTGATAAGTCCGACTCAGCATGATGGTTCGGATGACATGGCGGAGATCGAAGCCGCTGCGGATGAAGTCCTGCGTCAGTTCATCCAGTAGCTTTGGATGGCTCGCGGGATTCGTGAGGCGGAAGTCATCCACAGGATCGACGAGGCCGCGCCCCATGAGGTAATACCAGATGCGATTGACCTGCGCTTTGGCAAAGATCGGGTTGGATTCACTGGTGAGCCACTTCGCGGCGGCCTGGAGTTCGTCCTGATTGTCGGCGAGTTTAGGCATGTCAGCACCGAGGAAGCGCGGGCGCGCATTTTCACCCGTGCGTGGATTTTCGACGGTGAGCTTGGGATTGAGGAATACGACCTACTCTCCCTTGAACTCATGCTTGTCATTCTTGTCCTTGCGTTGGTTATCCAGGATCTTGTAATCCACCTGACCGAAAATGGCGGACCAGTTGTAGTAGTCGTCCTGCGTCCAGCGGTCGAAGGGATGATTGTGGCACTCGGCACACTGAAGGCGGGCACCGAGGAAGACTTGCGCGGCGGCCACGGCGCGGGTTTGTGGCGTGCGATTGGCGCGGTAAAAGTTCGAGGCTGGCTCGTGGTAGGTGCTGCCGCGCGAGGAGATCATCTCGCTGACGAACTCGTTCATCGGGCGGTTGGCGGCGATGGCATCGCGAATCCAGCCGTGGAAGGCTTTCATGCCCTGCTCATCCAGCGTGCGGCCTTCGACCTTCAGCACATCGGCCCACTTCAGCGCCCAGAAGTCAGCGAACTCCTGGCGGACGAGAAGCCTGTCGATGAGGCGAGCGCGTTTATCGGGAGATTTGTCGGAGACGAAGGCGATGGATTCATCCGCCTTCGGCACGTTGCCGAGTAGATCAAGGTAAGCACGGCGGAGGAAGACCTCGTCTTTGCAGTCCTTGCTCGGATTGATGCGCAGGGTTTTGAGCTTCGAGAAGATGTGCGCGTCGATGAAGTTGAAGCGACGTGGCTTAGCCCAGACGAACTGTGGATTGCTGCGCACGAAGGTGAGACTCATGGGCACGCTGTGATTCAAATAGCGCACGAGCACGCTGGGCTCACCAAACTGGAGGCGCTTCACCAAGCCGTTGCGGGTGACTTCGACGAGGCCGTTTTGCAGCGGCTCATAGACGGCGCGCTCAGTGACATCACGCTGCGTGCCGTTGCTGAGCGTGATGGTGGCTTTGAGCTGCACCTGGCTCTGGGGTTCGTCAATGATCTGCTCGCGCGGGGTGACATCGAGCTTGGTCACGCGGGCATCTTTGTCGCTTGCGTCAGGCATCCCGGAGGCGATCCAGTCGCGCAGCACTTGGTATTCCCAGCTCTTCGAATCGAAGCGTTTGCCACCTTCATGCGCGAGCTGGTTGGTGGCTTTGACGAGCATCAAACTCGACTCGGGAGCGAAGGTATTGACGCGGCGGCCCGAGACATCGCGAGTGAGTGCGGTGAAGTCGTGGTCGATGTCCTGGCCGCGCAGCGAGAGCTTGAAGCCGCCTTTACCCGTCGCATTGCCATGGCAGGTGCCGAGATTGCAGCCCGCCTTCGATATCGCCGCCATGACATCATTCCGAAACGACGGCACCTCCGCGCTGACGAGCAATGGAGACAGGGCAACGAAGAACCAGAGGGGACGTGAATACATTCGGATGCGGAAAGCAACGCAGGCCGTGGGCCAATCTTTACGCAGCGGCTCTCTCTGCCGGCTGCTTTCCGCCGATGGGCTGGAAGATCGCGGCCTCCAGCGTGGTCTTGAGGGTGTCGATCTGCTCTTTGTCTCGGAGTTTGTCGCCGTTGGCGGTCTGGATGTAGATGGCGTCAATGGCGACGCCTTTTTCCGTGCTGATGCGCGCGTGGGTGATGCTGTGGCCGAGTTTGCCGATGGCCATGAAGAGATCGTAGAGGAGTCCAAGCCGGTCCACTACTTGCAGTTCGGCCACGGTTTGATCGTGCGAGATGTCGTTGTTGATGAACGCGCGCTGTGGGATCTCGGCCATGACTTCGTCGAAGCCGGGGGTCTCTTTTCGGCTGGCGGCGATGGAGGGGCCGAAGTCGAACTTCTGCTGAAGGAAGGCGGCACGCACGGCCTGTTCAACACGCTGTTTGGCGCTCTTGCTGGTGACGGCGGCGAAGTTCGTGTTGCAGACGCGGAAGATGTCGAGAACGAGATTGTCGCTGCGCTGGTAGAGATCGGCGCTGAGAATATTGATGCTCTGCGCGGCGAGCGCGCCGGAGATGCGGGCGAGCAGCAGGCGGCGATCCCAGCAGGTGACGACGAGCTCGCTGTAGCCTTGTTCGGCGTGGTCTTCCCAGGTCATGACGGGCATGAGTCCGGCATCGGCGTCTTCCTGCGTGAGCTGGACAAAGAACTGCCGGAACTGGCGGATGTGAGCGGCGATTTGCGCGGGGTCGCGGTAGTTGAAGTAGCTGCGCGGCATGTGCTGGAAGTGCGCGCTGATTTCGAGTCCAAAGTCGGCTTCGAGTTCTTTTTTAACGGCCTCGCGGACATCGTCCAGCGGAACGGCGATGCGGCGCTTGAAGTCGGCTGGCGCATCAAGATAAGCGACGGTGCTGTGGTAGAGCTGAAGGATGGAGGCTTCTTTGTAGCCTGACCAACTGGCGTCGCTCGTGCCCTTCGAGTCGGCGTAGGTCATGACGAGCAGCGTGTCGAGATACTCCTTCGTCTTCACGATGGCGGCCACTTCGCCGATGACCTGGGGATCATCCAGATTCGCGGTGGTGGCAGTGCGATACATGAGCAGGTGGTTATCCACAAGGAAGAGCAGCAGCTTGCGGCGCTCTCCTTTGATCGAAAGTCGGCGACACACCGCATCCGCCATGATGGTGCTTTCGGCATCGTGAGCTTTCGCGTTTGCAGCGCGGCCGGCATCGTGAAGCAGAAGCGCGAGGTAGAGGATCTCGGGCTGGTGTAGGTCGTGAAACAACTGCTGGTAGAGCGGGCGCACTTTGATGCGGGCGTCGCTGAGTTCATCGAGCATGTCGATGGTGCGCAGCGTGTGCTCGTCCGCGGTGTAGCGGTGGAAGAACTCATGCTGCACGAGGTTCGTCATCGCGCCGAACTCGGTCATGTAACGCCCGATGAAGCCGACGCGGTGCATTTGCCGCAGCACGCGGGCGACGTCGCCTTTTTTGGCGAGAATGGCGAGGAAGGTTTCGCGGACGCTTTTGTTGTAGCGGTAGCTCACGTTCACGAGGCGAAAGCTTTCCTGCATGATCTGGAAAAGCTCCGGGCTCATGCGCAGATGGCGCTGCTGCGTGTACAGGAAGGTGCGCATGAGGCGCGTGGGATCTTCTTTGTAAACGGTGCGTGCCTCGGGGTAGAGGCGCTCGTTCTTCACGATGAAGCCATCCAGCTTCTCTGCACGCTTCTGAGCTGCCTTGCGGCGCGCCATGAAGCTGAGCAAACCACGCTTCGTCTCTTGACCTTCCAGCGCGGCGAGGTGGAAGCGGTCCATAACCTCGCTGCTGCGCTGGAGGATGTTGCGCGTGGCGGTGTAGTAGTCGCGCATGAAGGCCTCGATGCGGCGTAGGATGCGTTTGTGACGGTAGCCGAGGTTGGATGCGACGAAGCCCTGCAAGCGGAGCGTGAGGATGTCACTGGCTCGGCGCTCGGTGTAGTGCATTTCATTGCGAGCGCGGAGGATGAAGTCATAGGCTTCCTCCAGCTCACGCCAGCCAGCCGGGGTCATCAGGCCTTTCTGAACGAGCTCCTTCGGGTTCAGCGTGCGCAGTTTGGCGTATGACATCCAGATGAGGTTCTGGTAGTCACGCAGACCTCCGCAGCCGCTCTTCACGTTAGGCTCCTGAACACAGTGGGTGCTGCCATGCTTGGCATGTCGGCTGGCGAGATCTTCCTGGCGTTGCTTGAGAAATTCTTCCTCGCGCCCGGTCATGCATTCCTTGTCAAAGCGGGAGCGGAACTCATGGAAGGGACCTTCACTGCCACAAAGCAAGCGAGCCTCCATGAGCGCGGTCTTCGTCTGCATGTCTTCGTTGGCGAGTTCGATGCAACCGCCGACGGAGCGCGTGGCACGACCGACTTTAAACTTCAGATCGTAAAAGTAGAGCAGGTAATCCGCGATGAGTTTGGCGGTGTCAGCAGGAACCTGGGCTCCGTTCCCTGGCAGCATGAAGGTGAGATCGACATCGCTGAACGGACTCATGATGCGGCGGCCATAACCGCCATGGGCGACGACGCTGAAATTGATCTTCGCACGTTTGTCCGGAGGCAGTGCGGCGAGGCTTTCGGCCCAGAGCTGGCGCGCTAGGCAGTCGATGACATCCGAGCGCATGCGGCAGATCTCCGCACCGCCGACTCCGGCGCGATGACGCTGCTTGATGCGGGTTTCTTTGAGCTTCAGGAAACGCTTCGCGAGCTTCAGCGTCTCGGTTCGGCTGTGAGGCAGAGCGCTGTCATCGCCAAAGATTTTCAGCCGGATGGCTTCGACATGTTTCTGATACTCGCGCTCGGTCATGCTCAGGATCGGGGATCAAAAATGGATGAGCGAATGGATCGGCCCGGTGTGGACGATCTTCTGGCGACCTTCGAGGAAGCTGAGCTCGATGAAGAAGGTGGAGCCAAGCAATGTGGCACCAGAGTCCTGGATGAGTTTCAAAGCAGCGCCGGCAGTGCCACCGGTGGCGAGGAGGTCATCCGCCAGCAGCACGCGATCACCAGGCGCGAGGGCGTCAATGTGCATCTCCACATTGTTCGTTCCGTATTCAAGGCTGTAGTCTAGGCCGTGGGTCTTCCACGGCAGCTTGCCTTTTTTCCGCACGGGGATGAAGCCTGCGCCAAGCCGCTGGGCGATCATGGCACCGAAGATGAATCCACGTGCGTCGATGCCGACGACCTTGTCCACCTGCTGACCGGCGAAGGGCTCGATCATGCCGTCGATGGCGAGCTGCATGAGCTTCGCATCCGCGAGGACGGGAGTTATGTCTTTGAAAAGAATGCCCGGCTTTGGAAAGTCGGGCACGTCACGGATGGCACTGCGGAGCTGGGCGAGAGAGTCAGAAAACATGGCGCGGCAGTCTTGGAGGACTGCCGCGCCGATGCAAGGATGGAGATGGAGGCTTTTTCGAGCAAAGTATCAACGACCGAAGGAAAAACTCCAGCTCACGCCGCCACGTGAGGGCGGGCAGGAGGGGCGATATCCGCCGTGACTGTGACCTTGGTAGTGACTGCGCGGGCTGCAGGTGCTGCATCCGCAGGAGGAGTTCTGGGTGACCCAGCGGCCGACGGGATTGCCGCAGCGATCATGGCCGTAGATCTGATAGACGGCATACACGGGGCGCCCGCAGGGCAGGTAGCTGATGATGCGACTGTGCGGGGTGGAGCAGCGATCCCATGCCTGGG
>JBIKIA010000452.1:0-4222 GCA_044361885.1 Prosthecobacter sp.
GAGCTGATGCTGCATCAATTCTACGCGCTGCATGATTACACAGTCGGACAACCATGGCATCAATGATGACGCCAAGGACATCTGCGGGCGACTAACAAATAGCTTGCAGAAACTTTGAGAAGCAGTCGGTCTGAGCATGTCTGCGTTGTGGCTGAAATGCAGTGTGTCGCGGGATGCCATCCGCTGCATCGCGGTAGATTTGCATGAGCGATGGTGTTAGGGAGCGGCGCTCACGACGCTCTCCTTTTCCATGCTGAAATCTACTGTCACTCGCCTATTCACTCTCTTCATCGCCATCGCCTTGTCCGTCGCTCATGGGCAGGAACTCGACCTCAGCGCCTTCAAGCTCACTTTCAGCGATGAGTTCGATGGTGAGACGCTCGACACCACCAAATGGCAGGCTCCTGAGATGCCACGGCAGGGGAGTTGTCGCTGGGTGAAGTCATTGGCGACGGTGAGCGATGGGGCGCTGCATTTGGGTATCCGCCTGAGCAGCGATCCGGTGCTGCGTTATGACTGCGCGGCGGTGCGGACGCGGAAGGACTATGATCCGAAGCAGACGATGTTTGCGCAGCGCTACGGCTACTTCGAGGCGCGGGCGAAGTTCCCGAAGAACATGAAGTCAGACTACTGGGCCGCGTTTTGGATGATGTGCGGAAACGTGAACAGCGCCGATACGCGCATAGGCATCGAGACCGACATCATGGAGAGCTTTCAGCAAGCGGGTGAGCCTCACTATGGCATGGCGTTTCACTGGAACGGCTATGGCAAAGAACACAACTCCACCGGGGTCAAACTCGCGCCGACACCGGAGCTGGCGGATGGCGAGTTCCACCGCTTCGGTTTGTATTGGGACGAGCACGTCTATGTGGCCTTTTTTGATGGTCGGGAAGTGGGCCGCACGAATCTGATCGGACTCGGCAGCAAGGACAACGGCAAGACGCCATCCAAAGGCCCCTGTCAAAAGCCTGGCTATCTGAAGCTGAGCTGTGAGGCCGCCGCGTGGGCTGGCGCGACGAATCAATGGGAAAAGGACCCGACGAAGGAAGATGAGTTCGTGGTCGATTATGTGCGTGCGTATGAAGGCACCTTGCCTGCGCTCGTGGCCCAGACGATTCCGGTGCAGATTCAAATCGATGCCGCAAAACCGACTGGCCCGCTCAAACCCATCTGGCGCTTCTTTGGCGCCGATGAGCCCAACTACGCTTACATGAAGCACGGCAGCGAGTTGCTGTGTGAACTCGGCGAGTTGAAGAAGGACGAGGTGTTTTTCCGCACGCATAGTTTGCTCAGCACAGGCAAGGGAGAACATGGATTGAAATGGGGCTCAACCAACGCCTACACGGAAGATGCCACAGGAAATCCAGTCTATGATTGGACCATCGTGGACCGCATCTTTGATACCTATCGCGAGAAAGGTGTGCGGCCTTATGTGCAGATCGGCTTCATGCCGCAGGCGCTTTCCACGAAGCCAGAGCCGTATCGGCATCACTTTCCCAATTCGAGATACGAGGATCTGTTTGGCGGCTGGGCGTATCCGCCGAAGGACTACGCGAAGTGGGAAGAGCTGGTGTATCAATGGGCGAAGCATTGCGCCGAAAAATATGGCGAGAATGAGGTGCTGCATTGGTATTGGCAGACCTGGAATGAGTCGAACGCCGACTATTGGAAAGGAACGCGTGAGGGCTTCTTCAAGCTGCACGACCACGCCATCCGCGCGGTGCGTCGCGCCATACCTGGAGCGAAGGTCGGTGGCCCTGATCTTGCTCAAGGCAAGGGCGGCGATTTTCTGGAAGCCTTTCTCAACCACTGCGTCAAGGGCACCAATCTGGCCAGCGGCGAGAAAGGCACCCCGTTAGACTTCATCTCCTTCCATGCCAAAGGCAATCCGAAGCAAGTCGATGGCCACGTGCGCATGGGGATCTCCAGCCAGCTCAATGACATCGATGGGGCCTTCGGTGTGGTCGCGAAGTATCCTGAACTCAAGCACACACCCATCGTCATCGGCGAGTCTGATCCCGAAGGTTGCGCAGCATGCCAAGGTGACCACCTCGCCTATCGAAACGGCACCATGTATTCCAGTTACACTGCGGCTAGCTTCCCGCGAAAACTCGACCTCGCCGAGAAGCACGGCGTCAATCTGGAAGGCGCTCTCACCTGGGCCTTCGAGTTTGAGGACCAGCCTTACTTCGCTGGCTTCCGCACGCTCGCCACCAATGGCATCGACAAGCCCGTGCTCAATACCTTCCGCATGTTCTCCCGCATGAGCGGAGATCGACTCCGCGTGCAGAGCGATGCCGCCGTTTCCCTCGACGACATGCTCAAAATAGGCGTCCGCGATAAGCCCGACATCTCCGCCTTCGCCGCCCGAGACGGCAAACGCTTCACCATCCTAGCGTGGCATTACCACGACGATGATCTCTCAGGACCCGCCGCAAGTATCACGGTTCAACTCACCAACACGCCCGAAGGCAACCCCAAGCAAACCCGCATGCTCATTGATGAAGGCCACTCAAACTCGTTCATCGCCTGGCAAGCCCTCGGCTCTCCGCAGAAACCCACCGCCGACCAAATCCGCCTGCTGGAGGACGCCAGCCGACTCACTCCAGCCTCCGATCAAACCGAACTCAAGTCCGCGAACGGAAACACCGAGATACGCTTCAAGCTTGCGCGGCAAGGAGTGACGCTGCTGGAGCTCGAGTGGCCTTAAATAGTAGCTTCGCGGCAACTGATTCCCATTTTCACCAACAACTCAATGCCCATGAAAAACCTACTTCCTACCTCATTACCCATTTGTGTGGCCCTGTTCGGCCTATTCTCCGTCTCGGCATCAGCCGACGCTATCTTACCCGAGCCCGCCGGAGCAGACACGACCGGGTTTGTGCCGATCTTCGACGGTAAAACCCTAACCAATTGGGAGGCCGATCCGACATACTGGCGCGTCGAAAACGGAAGCCTCGTCGGCGAGGTCACTCCCGAAACACTGCTCAAGGCCAACTCGTTCGCGATCTGGCGCGGCGGACTGCCTGCCGACTTCGAACTCAAAGTGGAATACCGTGTCAGCGCTGCCGGCAACAGCGGGATCAACTACCGCAGCAGCCAAGTGCCTGAGCCAGCCTTTGCCCTGAAGGGCTATCAATGCGACATCGACGGCGACTTCACCTGGACCGGACAAAACTTCGAAGAACGCGGCCGCACCTTCCTCGCACTCCGCGGCCAGATGACACGGATAACCCCCGACGCCAAACCCGCGATCATCGCCAAGACGGGAGAAAAAGACGCGCTGGCGAAGTTTCTCCGCCGCGATACCTGGAACCAAATCCACCTCATCATCCGAGGCAATGTCCTCACTCACCTGATCAACGGTCAGGTCATGAGCATCGTCGTCGATGAAGATGCCGCTGCACGCGCCGCCTCAGGCCTGATCGGTGTGCAAGTCCACGTCGGCCCGCCCATGAAAATCGAATACCGCAATTTCCTGCTCAAAGCTCTTCCTCCAATCGCCAATAAGCCTAGCGCAGGCACCAACTGAGCAAGCCCGCCAAATAGGAGCCGCCAGCCGATTCACACCCTTCTTCGATCAAATCCAACTTAACTACGCAAACAGAAACATCGAGCTTGGCTTCAATCTCGTAGACAAGGCGTGAAGCTCCCGGAGCTGGACTGATGGTTTGTGATGTCGGTAGCGTGGCTTTTCTAAGCTGGGTGTAGAGAGTGCGACACAGGCTAGAAAGCCTATGCTACGTCTTGCGGCCGAGGTTACCGCTTCCTTCTTTTCTCACCTGATGGCTCGCGAGGCATGCGCGGTAAGTTCGTTGTCCAAATCACGCTTCTGGGCACCTATTCAAGAACACGCATGAAGTCTCTCCACCTCGCTCTCCTCGCCACTTTCACGCTTTCTGCCTCCGCGGCTCCGATAGAAACCGATCTCTGCATCTACGGCGGCACGAGCGCGGGCGTGATCGCGGCGGTGCAAGCCTCGACGATGGGAAAGAAGGTCATCCTCGTGGAGGCGGGGCAGCATCTCGGCGGCATGAGCGTGGAAGGGCTCGGCGGCACGGACATCGACAACCAGCCGTTTCGAAACAGCCCGGCGGTGGGTGGGCTGGCGTTGGAGTTTTATCGACGCATCAACGCGCACTACAATCGCTCGGCGAAGTTTGAGGCCATGCTCGCGGCGGGAGGCAAGGATACGTCGCTCTGGCGCTTTGAGCCGCATGTG
>JBIKIA010000453.1:0-4219 GCA_044361885.1 Prosthecobacter sp.
CTCATGGGCCCGAGTATTCTCAAAAGTGAGCTAACATTTGGCAAATGTTAGCTAACATCGTGGGCAGTGTTGGCTAACATCGCGGGCAGTGTTGGCTAACATCGCGGGCAGTGTTGGCTAACATCGCGAGCAGTGTGGGGTAACATCGTGGGCAGTGTTGGCTAACATCGCCGGCAGTGTTGGCTAACATCGCGGGCAGTGTTGGCTGACATCGTGGGCAGTGTTGGCTGACATCGTGGGCAGTGTTGGCTGACATCGTGGGCAGTGTTGGCTGACATCGTGGGCAATGTTGGCTAACATCGTGGGCAATGTGGGGTAACATCGCGGGCACAGAGAGCCCGTGTCATGCACCCAGAGGTTTTGTCTCCAGAATGAGGCACCCCACTTCAGGCAGCGCCAAAGGACCACCCCTCCTTACCCCTGGAGCGTCTCCACCCGCATCCAGCTCGGCTCGCCGCGGATGCAGTCGAGGGCGCTGATGGAGGCGAGGGCTTCTTTGACATCGCCGAGGCGGGCGTCGTGGATCATGAGGACGAGGCTGGTCTGGCCGCTGGTGTCCTCCAGGTCCTCGGGCTGGATCATGGAGGAGATGCCGATGCTGCGCTGGCCGAGCTCGGCGGCGACCTTTGCCAGCACGCCGGGCACGTCGGCCACGGTGAGGCGGAGGTAATAGTGGGAGACGGTGTCGTCCACGGGTTTGCTTTTCCCATAGAGTCCGTGCGGGACGAAGCCGCTGTGGCGGGCTCCATAGACGAGGGTGGCGGCGGCTTCGCAGAGATCGCTGATGACGCTGCTGCTCGTCGGGTCCTGACCGGCACCGCGTCCATAAAAGAGCGTCTCGCCCACGATGTCGCCATTGACCAGCACGGCATTGAAGCTGCCGCTGACGCTGGCGAGCACATGGCTCAAAGGCAAGAGGGTGGGCTGGGTGCGGACCTCGACGAGGCCCTGTTCATCGGCACGAATGACGGAGAGGAGCTTGATGGTGTAGCCGAGGCGTTTGGCGAACTTGAAGTCGGCGAGGTCGATCTTGTCCACGCCTTCGACATGCACGCAGCTGGTGGGAATCCAGAAGCCGTAGCTGAGGGAGGCTAGGATGATGGCCTTATGCGCGGCATCCCAGCCGCTGACATCGAGGGTGGGGTCCGCCTCGGCGTAGCCTTTGTCCTGCGCTTCCTGCAAAGCATCCGCGTAGCTGAGGCCGGCTTGGCTCATACGGGTGAGGATGTAGTTGCAGGTACCGTTGATGATGCCGTGAATGGATAGGATGCGGTTCCCCACGAGCCCTTCCTGGAGCACCTGAATGATCGGGATGCCGCCCGCGACGGCGGCTTCAAAGTAGATCGGCACGCCGCACTGCTCAGCGAGGGCAAACAACTCCTGGCCGCGCTCGGCAAGCAGGGCTTTATTTCCGGTGACGACGATCTTTTTGGCCCGCAGGGCGGCGCAGACGAGGTCGTAAGCCGTGGTGGTGCCGCCGATCAGCTCGACGACGACCTGGATGTCCGTGTCCTCGATCAAATCCTCCCAGCGGGTGCTGACCATCTCCGAAGGCACGGCGACATCGCGCACTCGGGCGAGATCGCGGACGATGACGCGCTTCACCCGGATGTCCGCGCCCGTGCGCTGCACGATGAGGTCGCGGTTGGCATCGAGATTCTTGAAGACACCCGCGCCGACATTGCCCAGCCCAGCGAGGCCGATGTGAATGGTGCGTGGGGAGATGGTGGCGGACATGGGCGGGAAAGAGACGGGATTGAAAAAGGGGCGCTAGTCATGCAGCGCCCCGCCGGAAGATCAAAGAGGAAAGTGCTGCGCACCTCCGTCAACGTGCTCCCTGCTTGCACAGCCCTCGCGGGCGGGCTAGGTGCGGGGACACCACCATGAGTTCACCCATCGTCGGCATCATCATGGGCTCCAGTTCAGACTGGCCCACCATGCAAAACGCAGCGCAAGTGCTGGAGGACTTCGGCGTGCCTTATGAAAAGAAGGTCGTCAGTGCGCACCGCACGCCGCAGCTTCTCTATGATTACGCCACCAGCGCGCAGGGCAGGGGGCTGAAATGCATCATCGCCGGAGCTGGCGGGGCCGCGCATCTGCCGGGCATGACAGCCAGCATGACGACGATCCCCGTGCTCGGCGTGCCGGTGCAGAGCCGTGCGCTCAGCGGTATGGACAGCCTCTACTCCATCGTGCAGATGCCCGGCGGCATCCCCGTGGCCACCTTTGCCATCGGCAATGCCGGTGCCCTCAATGCCGGCCTCTTTGCCGTCTCCATGCTGGCGAATGAGAACCCCGATCTCGCCGCGAAGCTGAAAGCCTTCCGCGATCGCCAGACGGCGAAGGTGCTGGAGAGCCAGAAGGAACTGGAAGCCGAAGCGGTAAAGTAGTCCTGCCCCATGTCCGCCTCCCCCCTCCTCCCCCCCTCCACCATCGGCATCCTCGGCGGTGGTCAGCTCGGACGAATGCTGGCGCTGGAGGCCCGCCGCTCCGGCTATCGCGTGGCGATCTACACGGACGAGAGCCCCGGCTGCCCCGCAGGCCACTTTGCCGATGCCGAGTTCAATGCGGCCTACGATGACCAGAGTACTCTGGCCCACTTCCTCAGTCGTGTGGACGTGGTCACCGTCGAGTTTGAAAACATCCCTGACGCCTGTTTGCAGGCCGTCGAGGCCGTGAAGCCGCTGCGCCCCGGACGCAAAGCCATCCACATCACCCAGCACCGCGAGCGCGAGAAGCTCTTCCTGCGGGAGCAAGGCATCGCCTGTGCGGAGTTCCGCATCATTGAAGATCAGGCCGGGTTGGAAAAGGCGGTGGCTGAACTCGGTCGCCCATGCGTCATCAAGACCGCCGCCTTTGGCTACGATGGCAAAGGCCAGTGCAAGGTGAACGCGGACACGGATCTGGCGGAGGCCTGGAAGCTCTTTGAGGGGCATCACGCCGTCGTCGAGCAATGGGTGCCTTTCGTCTGCGAGATCTCTGTCGTCGGCGCACGCGGCGTCGATGGCCGCATGGCTGTGCATGGCGTCGTGGAGAATCAGCACGCCCATCACATCCTGGATCTCAGCATCTCCCCCGCGCGGGTGGACTCGGCGCTCATGGATCAGGCGCTCGATCTCTGGGAAGCCGTGGCCGTGGGCCTCGATTACATCGGCACCATGGCCGTCGAGATGTTCGTCACGGCAGACGGGCGAGTGCTGGTCAATGAGATCGCACCGCGACCGCACAACAGCGGGCATTTCACCATCGACGCCTGTATCTCGAACCAGTTTCAGCAGCAAATGCGCGCCATTTGCGGCCTGAATCTGGGAGATCCCACCCAGCATTCACCGGCGGTGATGATCAACCTGCTCGGCGATGTCTGGCCGCAGCCGAAGATCCACCCCGACTGGAGTCCCGTGCTCCAGCATCCGCGCGCAAAGCTCCACCTCTACGGCAAGGCCGAAGCTCGGGCGAAGCGCAAGATGGGCCACATCACCGTCCTCGGCGAGACCCTCGAAGAAGCCCTGGAAAGCGCGCAGGAAATCAAGCAGCGGCTCGGCATGGCCTGAAGTGCGCGGCACTGGCGTCGTCACCAACGTCAACAACGTCGGCCTTTGGGCCCAACACGCCACCAACGGACTGGTGCTCGTGGCGCGGGAAGGCAGTGTTGCTCCCGGCGTAGCCAATGCGAGGTTCTCGGAGATCAGCCAGATTGCCCTTCCAGGCACTGCACAGCCGATGGCCAGCTCACGTTGCTGCTGAGTTTCAGCGGTGGAGTGCAGGCAAATGCCAAAGTCGTCGTGCCGTAGGCGCGGCGCGGGAACGATCCGACTTCTCAAAGAAAAAAAGCCAGAGGCTCATCACCTCTGGCTTTTTTGTGGGTGAGACGAACGAAGCTGTGAAATCGCGTCGGCTCAGCCGTACTCTGACTTCTCACCACCATGCCCTCCGTCCTCGCCCTCTTCGCCCATCCTGATGATATTGAATTCGTCGCCGCTGGCACGCTGCTCCAGCTACAGGCGCGCGGCTGGGATGTCCACTACATGAATCTTTGCACGGGCAATGGCGGATCGGTCCAGATGGACGGCCCCACGACGACGCTGACTCGACTCGCGGAAGGGCAGGAGGCGGCGCGCATTCTGGGGGCCAGCTTTTATCCGCCGATCAGCGATGATCTGGAGCTGACCTACAGCGTGCCTTATCTGAGAAAGGTGGCGTCGGTGGTGCGTGCGGCGAA
>JBIKIA010000455.1:0-4209 GCA_044361885.1 Prosthecobacter sp.
AAAGTAGCCATCTCGCTCCCGCGAGATGAGCCCACGATGCACTTCCCGCACTCGACTCCGTGATTCCCACCTCCGAATCACCTCCACCGCTCCTCTCGCAGAGCGAGAGGGCTACCGTACGGCCCTGGCTCCTCCTCCTCTCCGTCTTCGCCATCGCCACCTGCGGGCTGGTGTATGAGCTGATCGCCGGTACGCTGGCCTCCTATTTGTTGGGCGATAGCGTCACGCAGTTCTCCACCATCATCGGCGTCTATCTCTTCGCCATGGGGGTCGGCTCCTGGCTCTCACGCTTCGTCACCGGGAACCTCATCCGCACCTTCATCCGCGTCGAGTTCCTCATCGCCTTCCTTGGCGGCACCTCCGCCGCGCTGCTCTTCCTTCTCTTCGGCTGGAGCATCAGCTTCCGCATCCCGCTCTACAGCCTCGTCTTCCTCATCGGCTGCTTCGTCGGTCTGGAGATCCCACTCCTGCTGCGGATCATGGAGGGCCGCTTCGCGTTTAAAGACCTCGTCTCGAACGTCTTCAGCTTCGACTACATCGGTGCACTGCTTGCCTCTCTGCTCTTCCCGCTCGTGCTGGTCCCGCACCTCGGCCTCGTGCGCAGCGCCTTCCTCTTTGGCCTCATCAATGCCAGCGTCGGCCTGCTCGCCCTGCATCTTCTGCGCAGCGAGCTGCCCCGCGCACGCAACCTCTGGCTCACCGGCCTCAGCGTCACAGGCTTCCTTCTTTTCGGCCTGCTGCGTGGGGATGAAATCACCCGCTGGGGCGAGCTCGCCGCCTTCTCGGACCCCGTCATCTACGCGGAATCCACGCCTTATCAGCGCATCGTCCTCACCAAGCAAAAAGAAGACCTCCGCCTCTACCTGAACAGCAACCTCCAGTTCAGCAGCCGCGACGAATATCGCTACCACGAAGCCCTCGTGCATCCCGGTCTCTCCCGATTGCCGCAGGCCAAACGAGTCCTCATCCTCGGCGGTGGCGATGGACTCGCCGCCCGCGAAGTCCTCCGCTACCCGCGCATCGAAAGCACCACCCTCTGCGATCTCGATCCCGCCATGACGCGCCTCTTTGCCAGCTCCCCCATGCTCACCGCGCAGAATGCAGGAGCCCTCAGCAGCCCGCGACTCCGCATCGAGAACGCCGACGCCTTCGCCTACCTCAGCGAGCCACGCGGCCCCTTCGACTTCGTCATCATCGACTTCCCCGATCCTTCCAATTTCTCCCTCGGCAAACTCTACACCACCACCTTCTACCAGCGCCTGCTCAAAAGCATGACCACCAGTGCCGCCCTCGTCGTCCAAAGCACCTCACCTTATGTCGCCCGCCAGTCCTTCTGGTGTGTCGATGCCACCCTGCGCGCCTGCGGCCTCCAGACCGAGCCCTACCACGCCATCGTCCCCAGCTTCGGCGAATGGGGTTTTATTCTAGCCAGCCGCCAGACCCTCTCCGGCCCCGCAACCCTGCCGCCCAGCCTCCGCTTCGTGAACGAAGAAGTCCTCGCCCAGCTCCCGAAGTTCCCGCCCGACATGTCCCGCGTGGAAACCGAGATCAACCGCCTCAACAACCAAGCCCTCGTCCGCTACTTCGAGGAAGAGTGGGCGAAGTGAGCGGAGCGCGCACACCGCGAGACGCGCTTTGCGCATAGGCGGAGAGACGGGAGAATGGGAGCTCAGATCTCCTGCGAATCCGTCTGCCGCGAGTGCCGCTTGAGGCGGATCGCCCCGCGCAGCCTGTCCTCCAGTTTGGGTTCCGGTTTGTTACTCATGCAACACTCCCACGATCCGTGATGCGCGTGATGTTCCCCATTATGGTTGCCTGAGTACGACGTAGGAGGCTAAAACGCCCTCATGAAATCAAGAACCCGTGATATTCCCGTCAAAGTGTCGGCTATAAAGCTGCTGACAAACCTCACGTTCTGTGAATCATCAACCATGTTCGCCTAACTTCATATGTCCACCGTCACTCAAAGAGCCGTATGCGGCACGCTTATTGCACTCGCGCTAGGAGGCGTTTCCGATGCTCAGCCCGTTGTCGCACCCCCGACTGAGATCGTCATTGAGGCATTTGTCGATGGTCCTTCTACCGTTCACCTCGCCCCGAGTGGTATCTACTGGACGAACGGCTGGGCAGCGAAACCAGGAAGAATAAATGCCAAGAATCTACCGACGCTGATCAATGGGAAAGAGTGGATACCGAAATGGATCAAAGATGGAGATGACCGAGGGGAGGACCGGAGCGACACCTTTCCATTGGCCTTACTCGGAAGCGAATATGAGTTGGAGGTGCTTGGAATAAGTGACAGGAAAGGCAGCTCTAAGAAAGAGAAGCGAACGCCCCCAAGTTTGGTTCGCCGGAATGGTGAGCTGTGCATTGACATTCCAGACCCAGAATCAGGAGCGAAGTGGTATCGACTGCGCCTAAAAATCAGGAAGAAGTAAACATGCCCTAAACGGGTCGATTCCTTAGCTTCAACTGACTTGATTGACGCTAAAGAAGCGACCACTTGCCCTCAGGTCAGGGCAACATGACATCAGGAAAGGACAACCTTAGCGTCAATCAACTTGATTGACGCTAAGGATGGCTCAACCCGAGGGCAAGATGTCGCTACCTTAGCGTCAACTAACTTGATTGACGCTAGAGTTGTCGCTCCTTGAGTTCGGGAAAGGACAACCTTGGCATCAATCAACTCGATTGAGGCTAGAGTTTGGGGCACTTGAGGCCGAAATCGAGACTTGGACCTGCCTTTGCCTGCCTGGGAGGCTGGATCTGCACGGGCTGGGCTCGATGTCGCGTCTCTTGGCTTCAGGAAGGCGGCGTTGTCCTTTTGCCTTGCCAGAAATGCCCTATTTTATTATATTTATAATAATTAAACCTTGGGCTCCCTGCCTGAAGTTTGGGTGAAACCGTCTGCTTCTTCACGACCATGACTCCTCCTGAACAGCCTGAATTCTCTCTCAGCCTGCCTCTGGCCCCGCCAGTGACGACTCTGCCACCGATGACTCATTACGGGTCTTCTGCGAAGGTGGCCATGAAGCTCTTTGGCAAGCCCAACAGCGTGTTGCTCTCTCTGGCTAGGTGCCACTATGACGCCATTGAGAGGAGTGACTTCTATTTGGAGCCCATGCCATCCCAGGACGACTTCGCCCTCCGCATGGATGCCTTTGAGGATAGCTGTCAGGAGGTGATGGCCCTGCGCACCGCCCTGAAGACAGCCATGGCCAGACGAAAAACGGAGCGGAAGAAGATGGAGCAGGCCATGAACCGGCGTGGCAACTATGTTCAATACGCAAGCCATGGGAATGCCGCCAAGATCATCAGCGCTGCCATGCGGCTGCAGCGGCAGCGCAGCAAGGTGGGACCGCTGCCCTCGCCGAAGGAGGTGCAGGTGACACCTGGAAAATCCGAGAATGAAGTCGTGCTGACCTGGGGAAAGGTGAAGCACGCCCGTCTCTACAACCTGCAACACGGTCCCGAAGGCGGACCGATGGAGGACGTGACACTCACCGGACGGCGCAAGCGCACTCTGAAGCTGCCCCGCCTCAACGGCGTGCCCCACGTCTTCCGCATCGCCGCCTGCGGCACATCCGGCATAGGCGACTACAGCCCCTGGGTGAAGCTGAACCCCTGGTGAACGGGCGCTGAGCCTCCCGCATGAGTCCTGCGGCATTGAATGGTCTCCGGGGCTGGTCTGGAATATCCCAACAGGAGATTCGCACTCCTAGGCCGGACAAAAACCATCCTTTCCTTGCCTGAGTGCGGCATAGGAGTGTAAATCGACCCTTATGAGCACCCCTACTCAGGCAACCAATCAGTGGGCTATAAAGCTGCTGACAAACCTCACGATCTGTTAACCACCTGAATTGTTCGCCTAACCGAGGAGCGCCGTAGATTATGCTGCGAAGATACTTGCTGTTTACTCTTCCGGTGACGGTCTTTCTTTGGATGCTCTTTGCATTGTTCTATTTTGGATATTGCGGTTGGGTGGATTGGGTTTCCATATTGGTCGCTCAGCCATGTTACCTCCTTGAGGAAGTAACCACTCGATCCGTTCTCAACGCGTTTCCAGCTTTGGGCATTCAGGAGAGCACTCTTTCGCACCTCGTGCTCATTCTTGCATTCATACTGTGGTCGTCATTCCTCACGGTACCTTTTTGGTTTCCCTCGGCGACTGAGCGTCGGCGGGGGAGATTGTCGATGCTTGTTTGTTGG
>JBIKIA010000063.1:0-13734 GCA_044361885.1 Prosthecobacter sp.
CATGCGCGATTTCGTCCGCAACAAGAAACCAGCCCGTAGCGGTGCCTCACTGAAAGACCTCGATCTGCACAGCCGCCTCTTCAAGCATCGCGCCAGCTACATGCTCTACACGGAGTCCTGGCAAAAGCTCCCGACGGCGCTCAAAGACCGCGTTTATTACAAAATGGCCGAAGGCCTGCGCGATCAAAACCCCGCGCCAATTGGCGCGCACCTTCCCATCGAGGAAAGGCACTCCATCCGAGCCATCCTGAAGGAGACTCTCCCCGGCCTCCCCTCTTGGTGGCGCTGAAGTCAGTAAAGCCAGAGCGTAATGAAGGAGGAATCACGCAACTTCTGCCCGGGCAACTTGCGTGTCATCAATTCAAATTGTTCCGCCCATTTCTTGATGGCGTGATGAGTGTGTCCATAGGGCTTGAAATCGCGGAGGCTATACAAGGTCATCTTGTCCGCCTCGTTGTCAGCGAACTGGAAAAATAATTCTCCCGAGGCCGAATCACGCACTTTGCCTTCGATCGCCATGTTTCCCTTCGTAAAGTAACCGCCAAGACTCGCCACCGGCCCTACCACGAACTTCAGGGCAGTCTTCACCGCATTGCCCTTCGGGCTCGTCGGATTCAGTTCCACGATCGCCATCTCCAGCGT
This sequence comes from Prosthecobacter sp., assembly GCA_044361885.1. Lineage (GTDB taxonomy): Bacteria > Verrucomicrobiota > Verrucomicrobiia > Verrucomicrobiales > Verrucomicrobiaceae > Prosthecobacter. Next base: position 643 of record JBIKIA010000063.1, read on the forward strand.
CACCGTGTCCGGCCCCGGCTGCTGAACGATGCTGTAGCGTGGCTGCGGCGAACGCAGGAAGGCCTTGGCAAACTCATTGCGCAACCGGTTGGCCATCTCCTCCTCCCGTCGGTTGATGCTACCCCACTCGACCTCATTACGAACGAGTATTTTTTTCACCGGCCGCAGATGCTCCAGACTCACGGGAGCGACATAGAGCTTCGTCTTCTTCGCAGGCTCCATAGCTTTATCCTTCATGATCCAGGTTTTCTGGAAAGGCAGCGTCTTCCTGGTGTCCATCACCATCTCGGGCTGCTCGAAGAACGGTGAAAGCTTGGCAGGTTTTGCCTTGAGCAGACGATTCGTCGAGCGGCACGCGGGTAGCATGAGCAAGGTCAGAAGGCAGACAATAATCGATGAAGAAAATCCTTTCGGCATCTACCCACCAAAACAAAAACGCCGCCACGTAGCAAGCGTGGCGGCGCAAAATCGACGCTGGAAGGGGTTTTACTTCGGCTGCGTCATCGCGATGCAGTGCAACGCGCCGCCTTCGGTCACCAGATCTTTGCAGGTCACCGGAATGACTTCGCGTCCAGGGAAGCACTCGGCGATGATGTCCTCGGCAAATTGATCCTTCTTCTTTTGACCAAAGATGGGGACCATGATGGCATTGTTCAGGATCAGGAAGTTCGCGTAGCTGGCAGGCAAGCGGCTGAGGCGCCAGTCCTTCATCTCCATGGCGTTCGGCATCTCCACTTCAATGACTTCAAGCTTGCCACCGCCGGGCAGGCGCACATCGTCGAGTTGCTCGCGGATCTGCTTCAGCACTTTATAATTCGGGTCATTTTCCTTCGACTCGACCATGCAAATGACGGCGTCATCTCGGATGAAGCGCACGAGATCGTCGATGTGACCGTCGGTGTCATCACCTTCGATGCCCTGCTTGAACCAGACGATGTCGGTCACGCCCAGCATGGCCTTGAGTTCCTTTTCCACTTCGGCCTTGGTGCGTGCCTTGCCGCCATTGCGGTTCGGATTGAGCAAGACGGACTCGGTGGTGAGGAGAAGACCTTTACCGTTCGACTCGATGGCACCGCCTTCGAGCGTGAAATCGGACTCGAAACGCTCCATTTTCAGCGATGCCGCAGCCTTGGCCGGGATCTGGTCATCCAACTCATAGGGGAATTTGCCGCCCCAGGCGTTGAACTTCCAGTCGGTGATCGCCACCTGGCCGGATTCGTTATTCTTGATGAAGATCGGACCGTGATCACGGCACCACACGTCATTCGTGAGGTTCTCATAGATATCCACCTGACTCAGATCGCCTTCGTTGTCGGCGATGCTCAGACGGATGTTCATGTGGCTGAGCATAGGCGCACTGATGCGCACACGCTCATAGCGGGAGATGGAGCTGGCGATCTCACCGAACTTGTCCTGGATGCGGTGGAAAGTCTTGGGGCAGCTGTCTTTGTTGTGCGGCCATGACAGCCACACAGCCTCCTGCGGTTCAAATTCAGCGGGGAGGCGGTAGTTCTTTGGGTAGGCTTTACTCATCAAGGTAGCGTTTGGTCAGAGGAGAATAGGTGTCAATGCGGCGATCACGGAAAAACGGCCAAATGCGGCGAAAATCTTCCACAGCCTGCAAATCACAGGGGACAATCAGCACTTCTTCGTGCTCCACAGAAGCCTTTGCCACGATCTCGCCATACGGATTCGCGACAAACGACTGCCCCCAAAACTCAGTGTCATCTTGCCGACCTGTGCGGTTCACTGCCGCGACGAAGCAGCCATTCGCCACCGCGTGGCCGCGCTGCACCGTCTCCCAGCCGCAATGCTGGGCATTGCCAAGTTCAGCTTTCTCGCTGCTCAGCCAGCCGATGGCCGTCGGGTAAAAAAGGATTTCCGCTCCGGCCAGTGCCGTGAGTCGTGCGGCCTCTGGATACCATTGATCCCAACAGATCAGCACGCCGATACGGCCAAACTTCGTGTCCCACACGCGATAACCGAGATCACCCGGCGTGAAGTAAAACTTCTCTTCGAACCCTGGGTCCTGCGGGATGTGCATCTTCCGGTAGATGCCAAGCACCGTGCCATCCGCATCGATCACGGAAGCCGTGTTGTGATATAAACCAGGACCGCGTTTTTCAAAGAGCGGCACGATCAGCACCACGCCCAATTCCTTCGACAATTTCGCGAGGTAAGCCGTCGTCGGACCATCCGGCACGCGCTCCGCGAGTTCGAAGAGCGCCGTGTCCTGCCGCGTGCAGAAGTAGGGGATGTTAAAAAGCTCCTGAAGGCAGATGATCTGCGCCCCCTTCCCTGCCGCTTCACGAATCAGCACATCATGCCGCGCAAGGCTTTCAGCCTGGCTGGCAAACGTGGTTCCTTGGATGAGCCCGAGAGTGACGGTGGACATGAAGATGAAAAGAGGAACGCGATAGTTGAGAGAGCGGAGAGGGGCGCAAGTGAAGATGTGCCATGACCACAAAAGCCTAAGCCGCATCACTGCGACTTGGGCCTGAGGACATGAAATCAATCACACCTTCGGAGGCGTGACTTCACGGAAGCTCGAGTTGCGTGCCACCATGGCCATGAGGGCTTCGATGAGGCCGCTGTTGCTGCTACTACCGCCGCCGTTCACCAGCACGTCGGGCACGACGCGGAGGTTCTTTTCCGCGATGATCCGGAAGAGCTGCATAAGCGCGTAGGTGTCCTGGCCGACGGCATTGATGCCGGCGCTATGGGCTTCGGCTTTGGCCTGACCTGTAGCACGGATAGCATCGGCATCGCCGGAGGCGCGGAGGCGAGTGCTGGCGGCTTCGCCCTCGCTCTTTTTCACGGAGGCGCTGGCCTGGAGTTGAGCGATCTGCACGCCCTGCTCGGACTTCACCATCTCATGCTGGATGTCCGCCAGCGATGTCTGACGCACGAGTTGCTGACGCTGCTTTTCAGCGGCTTCCTGGATCTCGTAGGTCTTGCGTTGCTCTTCGGCGAGCTTGCGGTCGGTCTGCGTTTTCATCAGCGACTCTGGCGGTGTGATGTCGCCGATGAGGGTGTCGATGGCCTCGACGTCATACTCGCGCAAAGCGGCGCTGATGTGACCTGCGGCCTCGCTTTGCCGCTCCGTGCGGGCACTGAGGAAGTCGAGCACGGTGTAGGACTGCGCGCTGTTGCGGAAGTAATTGCCGACGATTGGTTGCAAAGCGTGGTCGATCAGATTTTGCACGGAGCCAGCACGTGAGATTACCTTGGGTGCCTCGTTCGCGCCGATGTGGATGATCTGAGAGACATCGAGATTGAAGGCAAAACCATCGCGTGAGCGCACGGTGATGGAGTTGAGCTTTTCATCGAACTGATGCGCCTCGGTGCGGTTCGCCCAGTTGAGCACGATGTTCGTCGTGGGCACGAGTTCGACGCGCATGATGTGCGTGTTGATGGGGTGTTTGCCGGGCAGCAAAGGCCTGACCCAAACACCTTTGTGGCCGACTTCGACGAGGTCGCCATGCTTGAAGTCGGGACCGCTCACGTCTTCATGCAAATGGCCGACATAGGAGATGACGACACCGACATGGCCGATGGGGATCTCGATCATCTCCACCTGCTCAATGCGGGCGAACCATGGGTTGATGTTCCACTGGCCGCTGAGCAGGATTTGCTCCTGCAAACCACGGCTACCACCTGCGTTGAGGAAGCTCTGCGCGTCCTGGAAGTTGTTGTGCCCTGGCACGATGGGGCCCGCCATCTCACCCTGCTCGATGGGCAGGCCATCCAGTGTGGTGACGATGCCGACGCGATCTGGCTCCACATGCAGAAGGCGCAGACTTTCAGGCGAGATGCCATGCTCGTGGCAGTTCCGCGTCACGAGCACGGTGAAGAGCGCTGGATTGATGCGATACGAGCCCGCCGTGATCACGCCGAGTTGGCGGCCTTTTTCACCGCCGTTCGTGAGGAAAGCGCGCGCATCCTGGAAGTGATCGCAAGACACGACACGGCCGAGAATGCGCTCAGGAGGAATGGCCGCACCCGTGCGCGCCACGATGAGCGCCAGCTCACCCTGCGGCACGACGACCATGGACACACGCTGCACCTGATACTGCCAGATCCAGAAGCCGAAGTGCAGCCCTGGCGGCAAAGTATCCGCCTGATAACCGGCCTCGCCATGCAGGGCGATGAGCTCGCCCGGCGGGAGGCTAGTTCGGGCGAAGCGTTTGATGACGACGCCCACCTGCTGCTCGCCGATGTGGAGGATGCCGAGGAGATTGATGGTGATGAAGAAGAGAATGATGAGCGTGACCCACCAGTAGGTGAGCGAGAGTTCGAAGAGTGTTTTCATGAATGATATTGAAGATGTGTTTGGGTTTTAAGATGGTGTGACGCGGCACCGCTGGAGCGCGGATTTCCAAATCCGCAGCAGGTCATGCGTGCGTGCCGTCTAGATGGAAGAATCGAAGCCTGAGCGTGCGTTCGGAGTGCTGCGGATGAGGACATCCGCTCTCCACCCGATCCTATGGCGGCGTGAGGTGAGGCTTCATGGCCTCGACGAACGCGGCTGGATCATCCGGCGAGATGACGACGCGGTGCGTGATGAATCGCAGCGCGACGGTCCGCTTCAAATCAGTGACATAGGCGTGGTAGTGACCGAGTTGCTTGTTCCAATACCAGCCGGTGAAGGAATACAGCCCGCCATTCCCAAAGGTGCGCAGGCTTTTCATCATCAGGCCTGGATTCGACTCCACGGACTGAAGCATAACCAGCGGCACCTTCGTGTCCCAGAGCGGACGATGGATCAGAAGGGTGTCGGTAGTGATCGTGTACCCACGAACGATGAACAGGGCCGACCCGCCTAGCAGGCCGATGGGTAGCACGATGCCGCTTACGATCGTATGGCTGACAGGATGTTCGTGAAGGTAAAAGGGCGCGGAGATGGCAATGCTCAGAATGAGCAAGGTCACGAGCACGGAAGCCCACGTCAGCATTCGCCCCCAGGGAGCTTTGAAATGTGTTTTCATGGTCGTGCCTTATTTGGTGATGAACTCCAGCCGTTGGCACTGGGGACAGCGCCAAACACTGACTTTGCGGGCTTCGCGGCGCACGCCGAAGATCCAGGCATTGAGCTGGCGGAGGATCGTTTGATCCATCGGCGTGGGGCTGACCCACACGTTGTTTTGCAGCAGGCAGCCGCGTGTCATGGGTGTGCCGCACTCGCGGCAGGACAGGCAGGCAGGAGGTTCCGTCAGGCTCCGAGTGTAGGAGCCGCGGATCGCGGTCGGTGTCATGGGTATATGGTCTCTTATCGACCTTTGCCTGACGGTCTCCCGTCCTGCAAAGGCAGGTGTATCTGGGGAGACCATGGACCCGATGCACATGCACCGGGCAGAGGATCGCCCTCCCAAAAAGGCCTGCGAGGTTAGCTGTCGGGCTAGGTCTTGGAAGTGACCCCTCAGACGGTTACCCGCCCTCGTGCGCCCCATCCTGGAGTCTCTTGCGATTCCCCTGGAAGGTGGTTCCCCCGTGCCAGCGCTCAGGAAGGAGCGCCGACTTCGGCTGCGGCGCTATCTATGTGCAGCTAACCAACGTTGTCAATCCTCATGATGATGTTCACCAGTGCAGCACTCACGCATCACGATGTGTTGGCGTCGGTTTTCCAGGCCGGAAATGCTCCTGGTGTTCCAGGGTGGCGGTGAGGCTGGCAAACTTCGGCGTCGTGGTAGCCAGTGAATCATGCACGGCCTGCATGAGGCTGGCGGGATCACCTTCCGCACGCAGATTGATGATGAGTTGGCCGCCTTCGCTCGGCTCGTCGAGCTCCATGCCGAGTTCGGGCGTGCTATCACTGCGCACGAGATTGATGCTCGCCAGCTCACCCGCGATGCCGTCATCGGGGCTGTAGGTCATTTTGAAATGCGCGATCTCCGCGTTCATCGCCCGCAGACGCTGCTGCACCTCGGCAGCGAGGGCTTTGAGGAAGTCATTGGCTTCAAACTCATCGCTCGCCGCCAAGCTCACCGTGGCATTCAGCCAGCCAAGCAGAGCTTCACCTTCGGCATAGACTTCGTAATCGACGAGCATGGAGCTTTTCTTTGTCTGCTCATCGGTCATGAGCTGCGTGAAGAGGTCCACGAGACCCTCGCCCGAGCGCGGCGCAGCACAGACGATCTTGGAAGCCGGAAACTCGCGAGTCAGCGCAGTCACGAGTTCTTCACGTTCCGCATCGGCGATGAGATCACTTTTGCTGATGACGATGATGTCCGCCTCTTCGAGCTGCTTTTTGAAAATGTACACGACTTTGCTAGAGAAGCTGCCGCCAGCATCCAACCCGAAGACACGGCGCGCGCGCACTGGATCCACGAGCACCGCCAGCGGCGCGATGGTGAAGGCATCTCCATACATACGCCGCAACGGATACGTCACAGTGGCAACGAGATCGGTGCAACTCCCCACGGGCTCCGCGATGAAGACATCGGGTCTTTCGCCCTCGGCAAGCCTGCCCGCAGCATCCACGAGCGAACCAAAGCGGCAGCAAAAGCACCCGCCCGCGATCTCCTCCGTGGCAAAGCCCTGTCCGCGCAGCAGCTTCGTATCCACGAGACTACCCGCCTGATCATTCGTGATGAGCCCGACCTTCAATCCTTGATCGCTGAGGTAATGCGCGAGCTTGCCAACAGTCGTGGTTTTACCAGCGCCGAGGAAGCCGCCGATCATGATGTAACGTGCTTTGGGGGAGGACATGGGGGAAACGTTTGTGGCGTGGGTTGCGAGAAGGCGCAAGCCCCGTTGAGCTATCACCAGACGTACGAGTCTCCAGGATTGTTACGACGTGATTCGCGAGCGACGACGACGGAGCAGCACCACACTAATGCCAAGCATGCCGAGAGCCACGCGGCCGGGCTCTGGAACGATGATGGTGACGGTGCCGAGTGTATAGAGGCTGCTCACATCGAGGCTCGCGCCTCCTGGAAGGTTCAAGCCGGTGGCGTCGAGGTCAAAGGTGCCGCTCACGCTGGTGAGGCCGCTCCAGTCGAAGAGCTTGAAGGTATCGCCATCGGCCCAGGCGGTGAGGTTGTTCGGATTGCCGAGGCGGAGGAGAGCGCCGGATTGGATGTCGAGAGTGCCGAAGAGCCGCAGTTGGTCGGCGGCGGAGGCGTTGGCGGAGTTGTCGCCGAGGCCAGCGCCGCTGAAAAAATCGAGCCGCAGGGTGCTGGCGCTTCCGAGAATGGTGCTGCCGGTGCCGGAGGTGGTGAGATCGAGATTCGCAGCGGCGGAGAGACCGGGATCACCGACGATGAGCTGGCCATTGATGAGGATGACGTTGTCGGTGCCCGCGTTGATGAAGCCAGTGCCCGTGAGCGTACTGGTGGCATCGACGGTGACACTACCGGTGCCGGTGGCGGAACTTGCGGCGTTGGTGTTCGCGGCGATAAGCGTGCCACCGTTTTGGACGACGGTTGGGCTGACGTAGCTATTGTTGTTGTGCGTGAGGCGCACGGTGGCGTTGTCGATGGTGAGCGGATTCGACGTCACACTGCCAGTGATGCGACCGCTGACGATGACGTTGCCGCCGGAGTAGGTCAGAGGTCGTGCGCCGCGAGCTTGTGCGCCGGAGAGCGTGAGCATAGCTCCACCCGTGTTCGAGATTGTCGCGCCTCCATTCCCGTTCACGGTGATGCCTCGCGTCAGTGTGGTTGGTTTATTGCCGGTGTACTCCAGAGTGCCAGCCGTTGCGGCACCGATGAGGATGGCTGTGCTCGCCATGCCAAGTGGCTGCGCGGTGCCGTTTGCGGTAATGGCGTTTACTTGAAGTGTGCCAGCGCTAATGCGGGTGGTGCCAGTGTAGGTATTCGCTGCGGTGATGCTCAGTGTTCCTGCCCCGGTCTTCGTCATCGAAGCATCGCCGATCGTGCCGGTTTGGATCACCGTGCTCAGGGTCACGTTGTTGGCACCTGTGGCAAAGGTCGCGGTGACTCCGTCTTCGATTTTGAGCTGGCTGGAGATGTCCTGAGTGTTGCCCGCACTCCAGCCGAGCGTGGCATTGTCCGTGAAAGTCACGAGGTTGCTGCCGAGCGATCCATTCGCGAAGTTCAGCGTGCCAGCGGATATTGAAATGCCGCCGCTGAGTGTGTTCGCTGCATTGCTCAGCGTGAGAGCGCCAGCACCTGTTTTGCTAAAACCCTGAGTGCCAGCGAGCAGTGCTGAAACGGTCGCGGTTTGGTTCACGACTTGAATCACCGGACTGCCGCTGCTCGTGGCGAGCGTGAGCGTCCACGGGCCGCCGGTGCCGTTCGCGAGTGTCCAGTTGTTCGAGGGCGTGATGGCATCGCCAAAGATCAGCGTGCCGATGCTGCGGCTCGCGCCGAGATTCACCGTGCGGTTCGCGGCGATGTCGAGCGTGCTGAAGTCGGCTATGGCATCCGCCCCATCAGCGACGATGCCGCCGGACCAGTTGGCGGAGTTGCTCCAGGCAGAGTTGGAGGTGGAGTTGATCCATGCGCCGTTGGTTTGCGCGAATAGAGAGCTGGCAAAGGCCACGACGATGCCGAGGCCTCCGATAAGGGACTTTTTCATGAGGTGACGTGGGGGGAGCCGCGCCACCCGTGATCGGGTAGGTGTCGGAAATCTGTAGCTTGAGTAGCCTTCCTCTTGGGATCAGCGGGAGATGAAGATCAAATCATCGCGCAGTCGAGGAAGTCGGCGACGAAGTCGTTCGTCGGGTTCTCGCGGAGTTGCGCAGGCGAGCCGACTTGCTGCACATCGCCCTCGTTGAGGATGACGACGCGGTCAGCGAGTTCGAAGGCTTCGTCTTGATCGTGGGTAACGAAGAGCGTGGTCACTCGGGTCTCGTCGTGGAACTGGCGGAGCCACTTGCGCAGCGTTTTGCGCACCTTGGCATCGAGGGCGCCGAAGGGTTCGTCGAGCAGCAGGACCTGTGGACCGACGGCGAGGGCGCGGGCGAGCGCGACTCGTTGTCTCTGGCCGCCGCTAAGCTGCGTGGGGTATCGATGACCGTAACCTTCGAGGGCGATGCGGCGGAGAAGTTCGGTGACGCTGCGGTCGATGTCTTCAGGTGATGGGCGATCAGGGCGCTTCATGACTCGGAGGCCAAAGGCGATGTTCTCGGCGACGGTCATGTGATTGAAGAGCGCGTAGTTTTGAAACACGAACCCAGCCTTGCGCTCATAGGCGGTGCGGTTGGTCACGTCGCTGCCGTGGAACTCGATGCTGCCCGCGCCTTCATCGGCGAACTCGAGTCCGGCGATGATGCGCAGCAGTGTGGTCTTGCCGCTGCCGCTGGGGCCGAGCAGGGCGACGAGTTCGCCGGTTTTGACTTCGAGATCGACGTTTTTCAGTGCTTGAAAGCTGCCGAAGGATTTGGAGATGTGGTGGATGTGGATGCTCATGCTGCTCCTCGTTTGGTGGTCGTGAGAGTTTTCAAAATCAGGGTTACCAGCGCGAGCAGTGCGAGCACGGACGCGACGGCGAAGGCGGGGACAAACTGGTATTCGTTGTACAAAACTTCGATGTGCAGAGGGACGGTGTTGGTCTTGTTGCGGATGTGGCCGCTGACGACGGACACCGCGCCGAACTCGCCCATGCTGCGGGCATTGCACAGGATGATGCCGTAGAGCAGGCCCCATTTGATCTTCGGCAATGTGACGCGCCAGAACATCTGCCAGCCGTTCGCGCCGAGCGTCATCGCGGCCTCTTCCTCGGCCTGGCCCTGCGCCTCCATCTGCGGAGCGAGCACTCGCGCGACGAAAGTGAAGGTGACGAAGATGGTGCTCAGCACGATGCCCGGCAGCGCGAAGATGATCTTGATGTCGTGCGCCTTCAGCGTCGGCCCAAACAAGCCCTGCGCGCCAAACAGCAGCACATAAACCATGCCCGCGATCACTGGCGAAACCCACAGCGGCAGCTCGATGAGCGCGGTGAGAAAGCGCTTGCCGCGAAACTGAAAGCGCGAAACGCACCAAGCTGCTGCGAGACCAAAAAGTGTGTTCAACGGCACCGTGATGGCGGCGACTTGCAGCGTGAGCCAGACCGCATGTATCGTGGCACGATCATCAAAGGCTTCGATGTAACCCTCCCAGCCTTTGCGGAAGGCTTCCTGGAAAATGACGACGAGCGGCAACACGAACATCAGCGCCATGAACGCGACCGCGATGCCGATGATGAGCCAGCGTGACCACGGAGCTTCGGAGGTGGCTTTGCGCGGTGTGGAATGGTGTTGATGAAGGATGATGGCGGCCATGAAAGAATAAGATCAGCGTCCAGTGCGTGTGCGGCTCCAGTTAGTGAGGAAGTTTGAGATGAGCAGGATGGCGAAGCTCGCGGCGAGCATGACGACGCCGATGGTGGCGGCTCCGGCGTAGTCGTACTCTTCGAGGCGCATGGTGATGAGCAGCGGCGCGATCTCGGTCTTGAATGGCAGATTGCCGGAGATGAAGACGACGCTGCCGTATTCGCCGACGGCACGGCCGAAGGCGAGGGTCATGCCCGCGAGCGTGGAGGGCAGCAGCGCTGGAAACACGACGCGTGTGAGTGTCTGCCAGCGGTTCGCACCGAGGCAGGCAGCGGCTTCTTCGACATCCATCGAGAGATCGGCGATGACGGGCTGCAAGGTGCGCACAACGAACGGGAAGCCAACAAACGTGAGCGCGATGGTGATGCCGAGCGGCGCGTAGGCGGCCTTGATGTCGTGCTCGGCCAAAAAGGAGCCGATCCAGCCATTCGGCGCATACAGCGTGACGAGTGCGATGCCTGCGACAGCCGTGGGCAGCGCGAATGGCAGATCGACCATCGCATCGAGCAGGCGGCGACCTGGGAACGAGTATCGCTCCAGCGCCCAGGCGGTGAGCAAACCGAAGACGCCATTCACGAGTGCAGCGATGAAGGCCGTGCCGAAGCTAAGTTTAAGCGACGAGATGACGCGGGCATGAGTCAGCGTCTCCGCCATGTGTTCCCAGCCACCACTGGTGGCCTTCCACACGAGCATGGAGAGCGGAAAGAGCACAAGGAGGCTCAAATAACTGATCGTGAAGCCGAGCGAGAGCTTGAAGCCCGGCAGCACATGACGTGGTCGTGCCATGAGATTGCGGCGGAGATTACAGGTTTGCGGCGTAGGCCTGGAGTTCGCGGTATTCCGCGAGGATGCTTTTCACCGCAGCGATGGTCGCTTTGACCTGCTGGGGCATCGGCGCGAGTGCAGGAGTCTCGAAGACGATCTCCAGCGCATGAGGTCTCTGCTCCGGCGGAGCACTGAGGATGCCGAGATAGCCCTCTTTAATGATGCCGCGTGAGGCGAGGAAGCCATCAATGATGTGTTGCTCATTGCGTGGCAAAAACTCACTTGCGGCCTTTAGCGCAGGCTCCAGCAGGTGCTCGCTGAGCAACGCACCACTGACGAAGCCGTAGCAGCCGTCGGAGGTGTCATCGGAGTGCAGCGAGATGATGCCGTCGTATTTCTCGCGGCGCAGTTCGCTCTCGAGATAGATGACCTCGGGCTCGATGGAGCCATACCAAAACTCGCGATTCAAGTCGAGGCCGCTGTGACTGTGGCGCGTGCCGAGGTTCCGGCCCGATGGATTGCAGATGGGGAAAAAATGCAGCTCGTAGTCGTGCAGTTCCTCAGGCTTCTCGGCAGCCCAGCGGATGAGATCCTGCACGGCCAGCGTGCCCGCTTCTTCATCCCCATGAATGCCCGCGAAGATGCCGATCTTGATGCCGTGCCCCGGTTTGAGCGGCTTGCTGACGATCTTCGGGATGAAGATGCCTTGATCTGGCGGGAGGCTTTGGAGCATCAGTCGTGAAGCCGATAGTGGGATGGTGCCACGCTGAAAAGCGTGCCTGTCGGCGAACTGCAAATGGTAGGGAAGTGTCATGGTTTCAAGTGTGGACTTGGTGGCGAGTGATGGCCGATCACTTCGGCTGGTAGATCTGGTCAAAGAGACCGCCCTCATCGAAATGCTTCTTCTGCGTTTTGCCCCAGCCGCCGAAGTCGCCGTCGATGGTTACGAGGGTGAGCTTCGGGAAGCGGGCGCTGTATTTGGCAGCAGCAGCGGCATCACGCGGGCGGTAGTAGTGCTTGCCGATGATGTCCTGTGCCTCGGGCGTGTAGAGGTATTCGAGGTAGGCTTTGGCGACCTCGGTGGTACCGTTCTTCTCAGCGTTCTTGTCCACCACGGCCACGGTCGGCTCGGCGAGGATACTCAAGCTCGGGATGATGATCTTCGTCTGGCCGGGAAACTCGCGCTGGATGAGCCAGGCTTCGTTTTCCCAGGAGAGGAACACATCGCCGATGCCGCGTTGCGCGAAGGTGGTCGTCGAGGCACGGGCACCGGTATCGAGCACGGGGACGTTTTTGTACAATGCGGTGATGAACTCCTTCGCCTTTGCCTCGCTGCCGTATTGCTTCAGCGCGTAGGCCCAGGCGGCGAGATAATTCCAGCGCGCGCCGCCGGAGGTCTTCGGATTCGGTGTGATGACGTTGACACCAGGCTTCACGAGGTCATCCCAATCCTGGATGTTCTTGGGGTTCTCCTTGCGGACGACGAAGACGATGGTGCTCGTGTAAGGCGCGCTGCTGTTTGGCAGACGCTTCTGCCAGTCCGGCGCGATCAAACCTGCCTGTTGACCGATCACGTCGATGTCACCGGCAAGCGCCAGCGTGACGACATCGGCTTCGAGTCCGTCGATGACGGCGCGGGCCTGTTTGCCCGAGCCGCCGTGGGATTGGTCGATGCTGACTTTCTTGCCTGAGGTGGCTTTGTAGTGCTTGGCGAAGGCTTTGTTGAACTCGGCGTAGAGTTCACGCGTGGGGTCGTAGGAGACGTTCAGCAGCTCGAAGTCGGCGGCGTGAACGGTGAGACTGAGAAGTAGGGTGGAGAGGAGAATAAGAGATGTTTTCATGATGATTTGTGAATGCAATTTGGATGGTTGAAGGGGAAAAGAGTGAGTCAGAAGAAGCGATGGCTGAATTCCAGGTAGGCGAAGTCGGTATCGTTGCCACGTACTCGGTTCTCGATGAAATTGCCGGGGATGAAATAGGCGTAACCGAGGGTGATCTCCGTCTTCGGACTCAGTGTGTAACGGGCGCGAATATCGAACTCATGGCCCACG